>JAGLEV010000071.1 GCA_023144895.1 Thiotrichaceae bacterium | reverse complement strand
CAATACCTGAATTTACAAGCCTTTCACCCTAAAACCATTAAGGCTTATTCTCGTGCTATTCGCCGTATTGGTGCTGCTTTTCAATATGATATTGAAGCCTTAACGGAGGATCAGTTACTGACGCATTTCTCGTCTTTATTAATAACACATTCTAGAAGTACGGTGAAACTAGACCTTTATGGTTTAAAGTTTTTTTATCAGTTTGACATGGTCAACTTATTTGTCTTTACCCATGACAACATTTTCTGGTATTCAGGGTCGTCTGACTTTTAAACTCCATGCTTGATATGATGATAATAATTAGACCGATTGACACCCAGTACCTGACATTGCAGGCTAATAGGATAGGTATTCTTATGTTGGGTAATCAATGAATACTTCATTTCATTTCTGCTGCAAAGAATACCGTGGCTTTTTTTAGGATTTCTTTCTCCATTTCAAGCCGTTTTACTTGGGCTCTGAGCTTTCTGTTTTCATCTAGATCGGGTGTTAATTTACCATTACCTCGAAAAGCATAGCCATCATCTGATTGATGTTCTCTTACCCAGCGGTCTAACAGTGACAATGATAGATCAAGACTACTAGCCGCTTCTTTTCGGCTATATCCTTGCTCTATGACAAGACTCACTGCATCTTCTTTGAACTCTTTTGAAAACTTCTTTCGTGTGGTCATTTTTTACTCCTCAGTTTAGTATAATGTTCTTAACTGGGTTGTATCAATTTATTAGACCACGTTAATACTTGTCGATAGTTAAACTATAGCAAATAATGATGCTTCCTCAGCTCTTTGAATAAAGAAAATGAAAAAAATTAAAATTGCGGCATGGATGCTACTGGGTTTATTCCTTACTTATAAGGCGCTGACTTCTATTGATTTCAATACTCAATATCAGGTTGGAGATAAGTTAGATACACTGAATGGTGTTGCTGTTTATTATAATGGCGCGGTCAACCATGTGGAAAAACGTCATTTAACCGCAGATCATTATAATTTAGGGCTAAATTATCAATGTGTTGAGTTTGTGAAGCGTTATTATTATCAGCGCTATCAACACAAAATGCCGGATAGTTATGGTCATGCAAAACACTTTTTTAATGTGATGGTGACTCATGGGACATTGAATAAGGCGCGAGGCTTAATTCAATACAATAACCATCGAGAGATGAAACCAGAGCAGGGCGACTTGGTAGTGTTTAGCCCGTATATTATGAATCCTTATGGTCATGTAGCCATTGTTTCTAATGTGGATGATCATTCAGTAGAAATTATCCAGCAAAACCCTGGACCTTTTGGATCAAGTCGAGAGCGTTATGACTTAGTACAGGAGGATGGAATGTGGCATGTGAAGGCGGGACGTTTATTGGGGTGGTTACGCTTGCCAAAATAAAGTAATACCTTGAGGCTCATAATATCCAGACTGGATATTCTAATGGTTAATGATCACTGGGTTTTATGCCGTCGATATTCTGAAGTTTAACCCTTTGATTGTCACTATAACCATTGACAAATTCCTCATATTCAGTAACAATCACGCCCCCTTGGGCTTATACCCCAAGCTCCTTGTCTCACCGCTAGCGTTGTTTAATACGCAGGGTAGGCAATTTTTTTCCATAAGGAGTCACAATGAGACACTACGAAATTGTATTTCTAGTACATCCTGATCAAAGCGAGCAAGTGCCTGCTATGATCGAACGTTATCGTTCTTTAGTCGAAACAGACAAAGGTACTATCCATCGTTTAGAAGACTGGGGTCGTCGCCAGCTAGCTTATCCTATCGTTAAGCTTCATAAAGCTCACTACGTTTTGATGAATATCGAATGTAGCAATGAAGCTTTAGATAAGATTGAATCACTATTTCGCTTTAATGATGCGATTCTTCGTAGCCTTATTATCAAGCGCGAAAAAGCGATTACTGATCCTTCGTTGCTTTCTAAGGAAGGCAATAAAAAGCAAGAAGCTTAACTTTACTGGAGTAACCACTATGTCACGTTTTTTTAGACGACAAAAATACTGCCGCTTCACTGCGGAAGGTATCACAGATATTGACTATAAAGATCTTGATTTATTAAAAGATTTTGTTACTGAAACAGGTAAGATCGTACCGAGTCGTATTACAGGTACATCTGCTAAGTATCAGCGTCAATTAGCTTCTGAAATTAAGCGCGCACGCTTTTTGGCTTTGTTACAATACACTGACCAGCATAAGTAAGTCGCACTGTGAGGAATTTCTGTTTTAATGCTTCGGCATTATTTCAGGTGATTCAAAATTGAACCTATTATTAAAGGGTGAAAACGATGGAAGTTATACTTCTTGAAAGAATTGAAAATTTAGGTGCATTAGGTGAAATTGTTAGCGTTCGCGCTGGATATGCACGTAATTTCTTAGTACCAAAAAAGAAAGCAAAAATGGCGACTAAAGCCAATCTTGTAGAATTTGAAACAATCCGTGCTGAGTTAGAAGCGGCAGAAGCTGTTGTTGTTAAAGCTGCTGAAGCAAGAAAAGCAGAGCTTGATAATATTACAGTGACGATCACTGCGAACTCTGGTACTGAAGGCAAGCTATTTGGTTCAGTATCTCCAGCAGATATTGCTGAAGCATTAGTTGCAACAGGTGCTAAGGTAGAGCGTAGTGAAGTGCGTATGCCTGAAGGACCTATTCGTGATACAGGTGAACATGCTGTTGATATTCATCTTCTTACTGGCATTGATGCAACGATTAAAGTTATCGTTATTGGTGACGGTGAGATTTCTTCTATTATCGAAGAAGAAGAAGAAGAAGAGAAAACAGATGCAGATGCGACTCCTGAATATGAAGAGTATACTGCTGAAAGATAATATTTCTTTCTGATCATAAAAAAGCCGCTATCCGTGTTAAAAGGATAGCGGCTTTTTTTGTGCCTAGTCTTTATGGGATGCGATTATTATAAATCTAATAAAGTCAGCATTAAAGATTTCTGTGCATGAAGGCGATTCTCAGCTTCTTGCCAAACCACACTCTGTTGACCTTCAAGCACCGCAGTACTCACCTCTTCACCACGGTGGGCTGGTAAACAGTGCATAAATAATGCATCGTTATTTGCTTCTTTCATTAAAGCACTATTAACTTGATAATCAGCAAAGGCTAATTCGCGCAGTTTTTGCTCTTCTTCCTGCCCCATGCTAGCCCACACATCAGTAACAATAAGGTCAGAACCTTGGCTTGCTAGTTTTACATCAGAAATAATTTCAGCATGTGTGCCACAATCTGCTAGTAGCTGTGGATTAGGTTCATAGCCTTCTGGACAAGCAATATTAAGTTTGAAATTGAGTAAACGTGCTGCATTCATCCAAGAATGACACATATTATTACCATCACCTACCCATGTTACGGTTGCACCTGTCATTGAGCCACGTTGTTCAACAAAGGTCATAATATCTGCTAAGAGCTGACAGGGATGATAGTCATCAGTGAGTGCATTAATAACGGGTACACTAGAATATTGAGCAAAAGTCTCAACAGCTGTTTGTTCAAAAGTACGGATCATGACAATATCCGTCATACTGGAGATAACTCGCGCCGCGTCAGGTATGGGTTCACCGCGTCCTAGCTGGGTGTCATTCGGTGATAAGAATATTGCATGACCACCAAGCTGAGTAATACCTGCTTCAAAAGAAACACGAGTGCGAGTGGATGATTTATCAAAAATCATGGCGAGTGAGCGGTGTAACAAAGGGGTGTAGATTGCTCCTTTCTTCCATGCCGCTTTGAGTTCTATCGCACGCTCAACTAGCTTATTAAGCTGATTAGGTGTGAGATCCATTAAGGTTAAAAAATGTTTTACTGATTTTGTCATGAGACTACTTTTTTATAAATGATTTGATCAACTCGCTAAGCTGTTGCACGATAGTTTCAGCTTGCTCAGTGCTAAGAATAAGTGGTGGTAATAAACGTATCACTTTCCCCGCAGTGACATTGATTAGGAGTTGGCTTTCTAAAGCAATTTTAACGAGTCCAGGGCAGTTTTCTTCTAGCTCAATACCAATCATCATGCCTTTGTTACGGATATCAACAATTTCTTCAATATCCACTAAGTTCTTTCTAAAGCCATTCGTGATTAGGTCACCAATGATATTCGCTTGGTTCTTGAGGTCTGATTTTTTCATCACATCAATCACCGTTAAGGCTGCTCGACAAGCTAAAGGATTACCCCCAAAGGTTGATCCATGAGTACCTGCGGTCAGTACGCCTGCTCCACGCCCTGTAGTAAGGCAGGCACCAATGGGTACACCATTGCCTAATGCCTTTGCTAGTGTCATGACATCAGGAACAATATTGCTATGTTGGAAAGCAAACCATTCTCCTGTACGACACAGACCTGTTTGGATTTCATCCAGTATCATTAGGCATTCATGCTGATCACAAAGAGCACGTACTTGCTGGAGATAGTCTGCCTCTGGAATATTTACCCCACCTTCGCCTTGTACGGGCTCTAGCATAATCGCAACGATACTTTTTTCATTATCTAATTGCTGTTTAATGGCATCGATATCGTTATAGTCAACATGTACAAAGCCTTCTACTAAAGGTTCGAAACCTTTTTGAATGGCTTGGTTTCCTGTTGCAGAGAGTGCCGCTAATGTACGACCATGAAAACTCCCTTTTGCAACAATAATCTTAGGGTTTTTTATTCCTTTCTGGTGAGCGTAACGACGAGCCAGTTTAATTGCTGCTTCATTAGCCTCTGTGCCTGAATTGCTAAAAAATACTTCGTCCATTGTCGCCAGCGCACAAAGCTGGTTTGCTAGCTCCTGCTGGAGTCCAATGTGATAAAGGTTGGAAGTATGTAGTAGCTGTTTGGCTTGATCGTAGATTGCCTCAGCAAGTTCAGGTTGAGCATGACCAATACTACAAACAGCAATACCTGCAATAGCATCAAGATATTGGCGATCTTCAGTGTCCCATAAGTAGGCACCTTCGCCTTTTGCAAAAGTTACAGGAAGTGGGGAGTAGGTCGCCATAATATTATTTGCCATGTCATTGCCTGTTATTAGTAAGAATTAATTCAAAAGCATTGTTATTTGATTTGACTAGATGGGTAATGTTACTGATTATTGTAAGTAATATAAGCAGTATGGCCGATATAGAAAAAAGGCAGGAATTTTAAGGGATATTGTGATTAAAGTCAATTGCTTTGCGTATAGGCATTTACTAGAGTCAGTCAGCTTAAACGGTTTCAAGAATTTTGAATCAATATTAGTTATTTCAGTACTTGTCAAAAGGAGAATTTGCCATCTTTCCTATCAGTCGCCATAGCCTTTCTTTTATCAAGCTTAGTGGTTCCCGTATAAGCTCCTCACTGCCACATTTAGGGCAAGAGTCAAAGTATTCCCAAGGCATTATTGCATCACTCTGTGGTGCTATACCTAGCTCCCAATCACATTGAGAGCACCTGCATATATAGGGTTTAGGTTTAATAATCATCACTTATGACCTCAGTCCGTTTGGTCATATTGTACCTATAGCAGACATAAAAAAACCTGAACATCTATAACGGTGATCAGGTTTTATCATAACTTCTTGGGAAATTATACGATTAGATATACAAACAAATGTCAGTATCACCAGCAAATTCAAAGAATTTTGCTGCACCCGCATATTCAACATCATCAATAAAATCGTCTGCAGGGTGAAAGCCAAATAATTCAACGGTCATCTGGCAAGCAATAAATTTTACTTCAGCTTCTTGGCACATGTCGCGTAGGTCGGCGATATCTGCTACACCATTATTAGCAATAGTCTTTTTCATCAGCATCGTCGCAATGTTTTCATAACCAGGTACAATGGCTTGGATTGCATTCGGGATATTCCAGTTAATACCTCGAAGCCAATCAGGACCAAAAGGCATTTTCATTGGCATACCAGGGTTTCCAAGAGGGCTTACTTTAAGACCACCAAGGTCTTTTTTAAGCAATTGTAAACCATAGAAAGTAAAGAATATTTGAGATTCATAATCTAAAGCTGATGCAGTAGAAGCGAGAATAAATGGAGGGTATGCCCAATCTAGCGTACCTTTTGTTGCAATAATGGCAAATTTTTTCTGGTCAGACATATAATAATCCCTATGGCAAATATTCAAGATAAAAGTGAACTATATCAAAAAGTAGAAGTAAATAATATTCTAATTTACTATTTTACTTAATTAGGTCGTGTGTTTAGCTTATTGTGGTTGGGCTATTGGAAAACCACTTTGATACCAACGAACAATTCCACCACTTAAATTAAGGGCTTCAATACCTGTTTGTTGTTGTAGATAGTTGCACGCCTGTCCAGAACGAGCGCCAGTGCGACAATAGAAAACAATCGTTTGATCTTTAGGTAACTCATTCATACGCATGGGCAAAGTATGCAGTGGCATAAACTCACCTGTTGCTATAATCCCTTGATTAAACTCAGCTTCTGATCTCACATCAATGAGCTTGATAGACTCTCCATCGTCCATCATTTTCTTAAGTCCTTGGACATCGATTTCTTTAATTCCAAACACAGCGTATCCTTAAGTTAGTATATTAGTTAGTACTAATATTATAGGTATTAGTGAAATAGTCAAGTATTCCCATCTGAAAATAGTCTCAATTGATGAATATCAATGACAGCATGGCTTCATTATGCAAATTCAAGTAGTGAATCTCTGAAAGTTATGGTGAAATATAAGAGCAGCCATAAAAAGGAACTACGGACTATAATAGGTGTCTCTTGAATACTATCTTTATGAAGGGGATTGATTGATGAGGTTAAGTGCAACTTTAATTCTATTGACTCTATTGGCAATGCCAACAGCTCATGCCAAACTCGATCTTGATATATCTGACCTCAATATCCCCGTAGGTTATGCTAGTGGACGGAGCACAGTGAATCATCAAAAAAGATTGAAAATCATGCGAAAATTGCGTGGTCAATACCCCATTATTGAAGACCCTGAACTGAACCGTTGGATTCGTAACCTTGGTAATAAGATTGCCCGATATTCATCAGTACGCAATAAGGTGCATTTTTTAATTGCCAGAAACTCTGAAGTCAATGCCTTTGCCACGGAAGGTGGTGTGATTGTCATTCATTCTGGTCTTATTTTACACACAAGTTCTGAAAGTGAACTGGCCGCCGTGATTGCTCATGAAATAGCCCATGTTTCACAACTCCACATTACGCGCTTAAAAGCAACCTCAAAGCGACAGCTGATGGGGACAGGAGCCGCTGTTTTAGCTGGCATTCTTGCAGGAAGTAAAAATGCAGAGGTCGGTGGGGCGATTATTACTACTGCCATGGCAACTCAGCAACATAATATCTTGTCTTTCTCACGAGAAATGGAATCAGAGGCGGATAGAGTAGGGATTCGCCTATTAAGTCAGGCGGGCTTTAGAGCAAGTGGAATGCCTGATTTTATGGAAAAGCTTGATCGTATGAATGATAATCCTCATGCTCAATTGACTAAATACTTACAAAGTCATCCGCTTTCTATTGAGCGTTTGAGTGATACCCGAAGCAGGGCAAATCGTTTATCTCGTCATGGACGGGAGAGTGTTGATTATCTCTATGCACGTGAGAAAATACGTGGGCTTGATCGCCAAAATAGGGTGGTAGTAGGAAAGAAGAGTCCTGCTTTGATCAAATATGCACAGGCTCAAAAACATATGGCACGGGCGCAGTATCGTGCCGTATTACAAGTGCTGGGCACACGAGCACACCGCTTGCCAGAAATGCTGACTATTGCTAAGGCACTCAATGGTAGTCGACAATTTGAACAAACGATTGCTCTGCTAAAGCCTCATACCCGAACTTATATTGGTGAGCCTGCATTATTAGTGCCCTTGTCTCGTGCCTTAATGGGTTTAGGGCGAATGGATGAAGCATGGCGCTACCTGAGTAAGTATGTACCAACAGAGCAAACAAGCCTAGAGTTTTTTGAAGTTAAACAAGAGGTTGCTAGAATGTCAGGGCATATTGGTGATGCCTATATTGCGGTTGCTGAACGTAATATAAGGATTGGTCAATTAGAACGTGCAAAGCGTCAATTAGAACAAGCGGCTAAATTGCCCTCAGTTTCTCTTTATGAGCTTGGAAAAATTAATGCTTTATTATCACGTTTATAAATCCAACGATTCCTAAGAAATAACTATTTTGTTACTATTCATGCTTTATTTAGCGATATGAGTCATTTCCCGTGCGCCAAAATTTATTACGTTCAGAAAGTAAGCTATTAAGATACCCCATTCGTGAATTAGTTGAGATAGGTAAGAACCTAGAATCATTGGGTAATTTCACCATGATCTGGGAGAATATTGGTGATCCTGTTGCTGCGGGTGAGAGTATTCCTTCGTGGATGAAAGCTATCTTGCGTGATGCCATTGAAGAAGATAAGACCTATGGCTATACGGATTCACGCGGAGATGTTGAAGCACGGCAGTATGTTTTAGATAATTTTTCTGATGACAAAGTGTGTACTATTGATGATATTTTATTCTTTAATGGTCTGGGTGAGGCGATTAATAAAATACTCAATAAGCTGCCTAAAGAAGCGCGTGTTCTCGTGCCTTCCCCTACTTACCCTTCTCATGCAACGGCAGAGGCAATGCATGCTTCCTGTGATTATATTTCGTATCAGTTAGATCCTGAAAACAACTGGGAGCCTGATCTTGAAGAAATTGAAAATCATGTGCATTATAATGAGCAAATTGTCGCTATATTAGTGATTAATCCCAATAATCCAACAGGCAGTGTATTAAAGCGCGAGACTTTGGAAAAGATTGTTGCCATTGCTAAAAAGTATGATTGTTTTCTAATTTTTGATGAAATTTATCATCACATGGTCTTTCCTGACGTTGAGAATACTTTGCTTTATGAGATTATCGGTGATACGCCGGGGATTAGCATGAAAGGCATTAGTAAAGATGTGCCTTGGCCAGGTTCTCGCTGTGGTTGGATTGAGATTTATAATGCTGAAAAAGATGATCACTTTAATGATTATATTAAAGTGATTTTACTCACTAAGATGTTAGAAGTTTGTTCAACTTCTTTGCCTCAAAAAGTATTACCTAAAATCTATGGGCACCCTGAATTTGATGTATTACTAGCAAAACGAATTGCAAAATATTTACAGCGAGCAGAGGAGGCGAGTGCCTTTTTTGAAAATATTTCACAGGTGCGATTGGTTCAACCTAAAGGGGTCTTTTATCTTGTGATTGAGTTGCTTGACTTACCCTATGCAACCTTGGAATCGAAGAATAAAAAAATACGCCTTGCACTTAATGAGCTGGAGAAAGAAGATATTTACCAAGACTTTCAGTTTTCTTATGAGCTGATGGGGGCTGAGGGGATTTGTGTTGTACCACTTTCTGGCTTTGGTAGTGAGCTGACTGGCTTTAGAATGACAATGTTAGAGGAAAGTGATACTCAGTTTACTGAGACTTTGATGGGGATTGCTCGGGCGATTGAAGGGTATTATCGTTGATGTTTTATCGTGCCTTCATTGTAAGGTAATGACCTGATGCAGTTTAGAAATTCTATAGACATTCGTTATCAGATTCCTACTTGGGAATGCAGTCTAAAAGTTTCATTTCAACAAACGTCTATCTGCTGTTCCCAATGAGATTATGCCAAAAATGTGATTCGGAAAATATAATAAAAATAGCACCGTTATCGTGGAAAGATAAGGTGCTTAAATTTAAAAGGCTAGCGCCATTCCTATGCTCATATTGCTCACATTATCATCTGGCATAAATGCTTCTTGCCATTTCAAATCAGCTGTTATTTTAGGTGTTATTGCATAAGCGATGCCAAGATGCAAAAGTGGGCTAAGACCCCCTTCTTTATTGGTATGACTGTTACCCGCCACACTGGCTTTACGCTGACTTTGCCAAAGAAACCCACCAACTCCTGCTTGTACTTTAATACGTTCACTGACTGAAAAATGACGCACCCCTGTAAAACTAAGACCTCTTCCTCTTTTGGGTAAAGCTTTGGCAATATCCTGTGCTGCTTGTGCATTTGTTTTTCCTAAAGGCAATGTTGCTTGCACATTAGGATGAGTTGCACCTTGGTCAAGGTATTCTGAATCTAAACTCCAATGGCTATTAAAGGGGTGGCGATAACCCACTGACCAGCTCGTTGCTTGTTTATCCTCTTGAATATTAATTCCTGTGAAACCTAAAGTATTTAAGTCTCCCTCAATATGACCACTTGTTTGTTCAGCTTGCCCCAGATGAAGAAGAAAACTGCCTTTAACTAAAGAAGATAGACCTCCTGCTAATGTTGGTGCCGAAGCTGTGATACTAAGACACAATATAACTATCCGAGCTAGACTGTTGAATGTAAGTTGCTGCATGTTACTTCCCCTTTTTGCTTGTACTTAAAATCATATTATTTAAGCGCTGTGTGCTAAATCGTCGACCTCCCAGCATGAGCAATAAGGCAGCTAATAGTTCTAGTAAACCAAAACTACCGCCGCCACTGCTAGTTGTAATTTTTGTTGCTGAGTTGCCCACAATACCAACACCGAGTGGATCAATAATTCGTCCATTAACCAAACCATCAGCATCATTATCACCCCCATCTTGTAAAGTGACTTTTAGGCATGTCTTGCCAGCTTTATTATTTATATCATCACTATAGAGAGTGCTATTGAATTCTGGACAGTTGCCCACAGAGCCATTAAGCCAATGAGACCACATAATATTGTTAGCTGCATCCTTAGTGAAATATTTCCAGCCATTACGATGGTCATATTTCAGAAAATCACTATTAGCTTCCAGCGCAGTAGACAATGGAAATATAATAGAAGCACTATTACCTATCGTAGTGTCTACAGGGACGGGGATATTTTCAATTTCATAATCAAAGATATCATCGATTCTAGCATTAGCTAACTTTGCATTACCCACATTTTGACCATGATGAGCATATCTTTCCAGATCCTTTTGAGTCACTGATATGTCGCCATTACTGGCTGTTCCTGCGGTAGTACCAATAATAATTTTAAACCCTGGCTGTGTTTTAACTAGATAATTTTGTTGTTGATTATTATCTGCGGGTGCAATATTCGCTTGATCATCATAGGCATCTAGATAATTAGGGCGACCATCACCATCATTATCTCCCATACCTTCTTCGGCATCATTTTTTCCATCACCATCTGAATCAGTGGTGTTCGCTAATATCAAGTTATCAACGATCTTTAGTATCATGCCTAACTTAGCAGGTTTGGTGTTAGGCGCTGTGTCATCAGTAACTTCTACCTCAAGATAGTAGTTTCCTACCTCTATTGAGCTAAGGTCTATTTTAGGGTTTGCAACTGTTTGTGTCTTTAAGCTTTGAGTCTCACTGGTTAGCAATGCAGGGCTGCTATTTTTCCAACTATAAGTATAGTTACCACTATCTGGATCAGTAATATCAAATAATAGGGTAACATCACCATTAACCTTATCAAGTATCATACCTTGTATCTGATTTGATGTTCCCTGAGTGCCTCTTATATTGGATAAAAGAGGTGTATATTTCTGTTGGCTTATTGTAATGACTTGATTGGTTTTAGCCCCAACAGCGAGTAATTGGCTTGTGCTATTCGTTTGTACAGAGAGCAGATCATCGGTTGTTCTGAGGTTAATCTCTATGGTACTTCCATCAACAGGGTGAGCACCCAAGGTGATTCTGATGGGATCACTCACCATCGCACCAGGCTGAAAAGTAAAGCCTTCAGATAATAAATTATAATTTTCAGGGTTTGTTGCTGTTCCTGTCACTGTAAACGGCACAGTCAATACTGTTGGTGACACTAGTTGCCCACTAAGAACCAGTGAAGTTTCAACAAAACCTGCTCCAGCATCACCTGCTAAAGTTAGATCTCCTGTAAAACTAATTTGAGGCGAAATATTAAGAGTTTGCTCAGCTTTTGCCCAGTTTCCCTCGCTATCAGTCGCTAACCACCATAGTTTATTCTCACCACTGACAAATCCTGATGCAGGGACTGTACTACAAACCTCAGTGTAGTTATACGGAACTGCTGTTTCACAAGCTCCTTGTTTAAGATACGCCACAGGTGTGATGCCTTCTGAAGCAGAGACACCCAGCTCATCACGGGTGTAAGCTGAAAATATACCTTTTGCCAATAAATCAAGTGATGTGCTTTCCAAGCTTATTGTTGGGGCATCCTCGCTATCACTATCAGACAATGGATCACGTCCAGCCATCACCTCAGCCACGTCAGGCATGCCATCACCATCAGTATCTGTTGTGCCATCAATAAGACCAAAGCTCTGTTCTGGTCTGCCACTAGAGTCATTGGTATTACTAGCTACAGTGATAATGAATACTTGCTCTACGTTTATGATACTGTCATTGACCTTTAGAATAACCGCATGATCACCTACGTCATTATTAGTGGGAGTACCACTCAAAATACCTGTTGCAGTATCAAAGTTTAACCATGTAGGCAGTGTCAGTGCTGATAGGGTTAACGTATTACTGTCTGCATCTATTGCTCTTAGAGCATAGCTATAGGCGCTATCTTCACTTGCACTAGTCACTGCTGTGGAAGTGATCACGGGTGCATCATTGGTATTCTTAACGGTGATGGTAAAATCTTGTTCTCTGTCTGCAGTACCGTCATTGACGCTTAGAATGACGGGATGATTACCCACATCATTATTGGTGGGAGTGCCACTTAAGATACCTGTTGTTGCATCAAAACTTAACCATGTAGGTAGTAAGGAAGCCGATAAGGTTAACGTATCACTGTCTACATCTGTTGCTTTTAGAGCATAATGATAGGTGCTATCTTCACTTGCACTAGTCACTGCTGTGGAAGTGATCACGGGTGAATCATTGGTATTACTAACGGTGATGGTAAAGTTTTGTTCTATGTCTACAGTACTGTCATTGACTTTTAGAATGACGGGATGATTACCCACATCATTATTGGTGGGAGTGCCACTTAAGACACCTGTTGTTGGATCAAAGCTTAACCATGTGGGCAGTGTCAGTGTAGATAGAGTTAATGTATTACCACTGTCTACATCCGTTGCTTTTAGAGCATAGTGATAGGTGCTATCTTCATTTGCATTAGTCACTGCTGTGGAAGTGATCACGGGTGCATCATTGGTATTACTAACGGTGATGGTAAAATCTTGTTTTATATCTATCGCACCGTCATTGACGCTTAGAGTGACTGGATGATTACCCACATCATTATTGGTGGGAGTGCCACTCAAGATACCTGTTGTTGTATCAAAACTTAACCATGTAGGTAGTAAGGAAGCCGATAAGGTTAACGTATCACTGTCTACATCCGTTGCTTTTAGAGCATAATGATAGGTGCTATCTTCACTTGCAACAGTAACCGCTGTGGAAGTGATCACAGGTGCATCATTGGTATTACTAACGGTGATGGTAAAATCTTGTTTTATATCTATGGCACCGTCATTGACGCTTAGAGTGACTGGATGATTACCCACATCATTATTGGTGGGAGTGCCACTCAAGATACCTGTTGTTGTATCAAAACTTAACCATGTAGGTAGTAAGGAAGCCGATAAGGTTAACGTATCACTGTCTACATCCGTTGCTTTTAGAGCATAATGATAGGTGCTATCTTCATTTGCAACAGTAACCGCTGTGGAAGTGATCACA
>JAGLEV010000070.1 GCA_023144895.1 Thiotrichaceae bacterium | reverse complement strand
TATAACCAAGCGGGTCTTGACATTTAACCAATGAATTTGCTTTGAATTGATTATCAGTCATTAGATTAAAATTAAACTAAAAATAACTCATACTATTGACTAAACTCAACCTAATACAGATACCTGTCCTATTTGCATCTCTTTTCAGGAAATTTAATGCACAATACCCCTCGGATCTTATCCAAAGGAATCCATACATTAGCCTTGCCACTCAACACCAGTTTACCTATCGGGGAAATATTCCCACGTGAGATCAGTGGCAGCTATATTGAAGCAATGGATGAAACAGGGAAGTTTATCAATAAAAGCCTGATTCTCTATGAAAATGGTTTATTTCTAGTGGATACAACCTTTCAAGTACTCAAGCCAATGCAGGTAATACGCTTATATTTAACTCGTGAAATAACCCTATTCTGGGATGTCAATATTCACTTTTACAGTCACACACAGCTTAAAAAAGAAGTACTGCCCTATTCTGTTGGCTACGACAAGGAAAAATCGCTATATTTAATGCAATTATGCCACCTTGTTTATGAAAATGAAGACACCATTAAAGAAATATTAGAAGAGAATTATGATTTTTCTAATATATTTTATTTTTCCAAAGCAACGGCTCACAAACGCCTAATTCATAAGAATCGTTTAAATTTAATCTATTTATTTTTAAAATCACGTACTACACTCGTTGATTTGCAATTTATGAAGCTCATTCATTATGATAAGGTTCAGAAGAAGCACATTATCTTACTCGTCTTTAAAGGATCAAGTAAAGCTGAGGACTGGGTAACGAACCTTACCTTTAGTAATGTTCAATTTTTAGGCAAAACCAATACACAGGTACATAGGGGCTTTCAAGCTGCTCTACGCTTGTTTATAAAAACAATAAAACAAAGTTGCTTTGAGCTTAATGGTCAAGAGTATACTTTAGAAGAGGCGACTTTGCCCCTGCTCAATAACTCTATCAAAATCATCTGTACAGGTCATAGTTTAGGGGGTGCGGTTGCAACCTTAGCCGCTTGTTATTTTCATGATAAAGGCTTTAAATCTGAAGATATTGAAGTTTATACCTATGGAGCACCTCCTGTGGCATCACAGAATTTTGTTAATTATTTTAGGGGAAAATTTGCAGTCTATCGTATCGTCAATGAAATGGATGTTGTGCCACGACTAGACCACCTTAATTTAAACTTATTTCATCTGGGTAAGAAAATTACTTTACCCTCAAACGACCAAGAGATACATACATCCAGTGGATATATTGACAATCTTTTAGATGCTTTAGGCAATGAAGAAGTCTAAAAATAGAGCCAAACTAACATCTTCTGCATAAAATATTACTTTATGCAAAGATCTAAACTTAAATATCCAAACCAAAGATCTACATTATGCAAGCCACGCAAGCACTGACCTCTACCGAACTTTTTGATTTTCTGCTCAATGTTGCACCTATTCGACCTATTTTTATCTGGGGAGCGCCAGGTATTGGTAAATCTTCCTTAGTTGAGCAATTTGCCTTTGAGGTAGGTTTAGATTGTGTCAGCTTACTAGGCTCACAATTAGCCCCTGAAGATATTATTGGCGTGCCTCAAATTATTGATGGAAAATCACGTTTTTGCCCACCCACAATGATTGCAAGAGAAAAGCCATTTTGTCTTTTCCTAGATGAACTCAATGCTTGCTCACAAGAAGTTCAAAAAGCCTTTTATAGCTTAATCAATGATCGTCGTATTGGTGAGTATGAGTTACCTGAAGGCTCGATTGTCATTGGGGCAGGAAATCGTGCTGAAGATGCCGCCATTGTGAAGCCGATGTCTTCTGCTTTAGTCAATCGAATGATTCATGTCAGTTTGCGCGCAGATAGTCGTAGCTGGCTAAAGTGGGCAGAAAAATCTTGTCTTCATGAGTTAGTGATTAGTTATATTAAGCTACGTCCAGATCATTTATGGTCTAAACCACCCAAACATGAAGAGCCTTTCTCAACGCCGAGAAGCTGGCACATGTTTTCAGACTGTTTACTCGCTTATCCTAAAAAAGAGTTAAATGAAAAGGCGATCCAGCAGCTTAGTTCAGGGCTATTAACTCCCCGACATGCCCAACAATTTATCGGTTACTATAAGCAACATCAGTATGCTTATAGCATTAATTCTATTTTAAAAGGTGATGAACGCTGGCCTGATAAGCCTGAAGAGCGTGATATTCTCTACTTTATGGTACAAAGCTTTCATGCTCAGTTATTAAAAACCTTACCCAAAAAACATGGCAATCTTACACATGAAATTGCCCAGCTCGTGGTTCGCTCTAAAGATTTACTAGTACAACTCTCACGAATTTCATTAGAAATGGCACAACTTGTTATGGCAGAAGATGAAAAAGGACGAACATTACCCGATTGGTTTATGGTTGAAATTGCTCGTGACCTTCCTCGTTTATTAAAAGCCTAATTGATGTCACACAGAAAACGCTCTCGAAAAAAAGAAAATCCTATCGATGGTGCGTTTAAAATATTACAAAAGCATCCACTCATGCGGCAACTTTTAATACTCGTCAATCTCTCTAGAAGCGATTCACTACCTGCTCACTGTTGGGCACAAATTTATGACACTGAGCGCACACAATACAGTTGTAGTGTCAATGTTATACTGAATATTCAACATAAACTTTCAGTACAAGAGTGGGTTTATATTCTTAGTATTATCTATCTTCATATCGCTTTAAACCACCTACAAAATAAAAAACATCCCATTGAATGGCAAACAGCTTGTGAGATTTATGTACTCAGTTTCATAAAGAAAATAGGTATTGGTAAAAGACCCGCTAAATTCATGATCCCACCCTTTGAAAGCTTGCCGATTCGTGATGAGCACAGTCTGATGAGTTATTTTATTGATAATGACAATGTTAATCGTTATCGCCAATATGGTTTGGGTACTTGGAAACTATCAAGTGATGATACTTTCACTGAAAAAGCTGAAGCAGAACGGAGTCGAGCCTTTGCTTTAGGGCTACAAAAAGCGGTACAAGCTGCGGTCAATCAATCATCCAATCATATGGCTAGCCAGTCAACTGTTAGCGAAGTACTAAAACAAGCAAATCACTGGATTATTAGCTCATTTCCACTGCTTTCAGCTTTAGCAAGTAACTTTACACTAATTGAAGATCAGGACGTTTGTGAACGAATGCAAATTGACATTGCTGCTATCAACCCTGAGTTACAAGAAGTCTATTTAAATCCGCGTTGGGACTTTGATAAACAAGAGCTTATTTTTATCCTGTTACACGAGTATCTGCATGTTGGTTTACGCCATGATATTCGTGAACAAGGGCGTAATGCTTATCTTTGGAATATTGCTTGTGACTATGTGATCAATGGCTGGTTGATTGAAATGGATGTCGGTAAAATACCTGCTCTTGGCTTATTACATGATCCTCAGCTTAAAGGACGATCTGCTGAAGATATTTATGATGAGATCACTCGCAACCTACGCTGGCAACGTAAATTAGCCAAAGCCAAAACACCACGAGGCAATCAAAAATCCGATATTATCAATGACAAACTTCCCTCATGGTGGCTAAAAGGTAAAGGTATTCCTCTAGATGAATTCTATCGACGCAGCCTAAAAGAAGGGCTTGAATATTGCCAAGTACAAAATCGAGGCTTATTCCCCGCAGGTTTAATTGAAGAGATCAAAGCGATAAATCAACGCCCTATTCCTTGGGACGTTGCACTCACTAAATGGCTGGATCAATATTTCCCACCCATTGAACGCCAACGAAGTTATGCTCGATTAAGTCGCCGCCAAAGTGCGACACCTGATATCCCTCGTCCAAGTTGGGTGAAGCCAGAAATACTTACCAAAAATCGTACTTTTGGAGTGATATTAGATACCTCTGGCTCAATGTCTCGAAGGGAGCTTGCGATGGCATTAGGAGCGATTAGTTCTTATGCAGGTAGCCGTGATGTGACTCATATTCGCCTCATTTATTGTGATGCTACGCCTTATGATGTGGGTTATATTGAAGCCGAATCACTACTAGAACGTATTAAGGTCAAAGGTCGTGGTGGTACGGTATTACAACCTGCTGTTAAGCTATTACAAGAGAGTGAAGACTTTCCTACTAAAGGACCGCTATTGATTATTACTGATGGTGGTATTGATCACCTTCGTATTGGTATGGAACATGCTTATTTACTACCCAAGGGGATGCGATTACCGTATAAAACTAAAGCACCTGTGTTTTATTTTGAGTAAAACGATTTTTACAATCTCTTTTACTATTTCAGCTTTTCTCAACTAAGCACTGGATTAGCTATAAAATTTACACCGACTTAGTATTTTCAAATTCATAGATTTTGCGTATTAGCCCAGCACGAGTTTCAGTTGATTTTCTTTGAGGGACTTTTAACTTTGAAAAATCTTCTATAACAGTAGTTTGTGCTAAACCAGCATCAATCTCCTCTCTCTCTAACGCCTCTCTTTCATCTAATATTTTCATTTTTTCTTCATTAGAAGCATTATGAGCTAAGTTGCTTTCTTTCTTATCTAGCCTTAATTTCTTATTATAAACTCTCTTCATCAACTTATTAGCATCATTCATCTTTGACAAAACCTTAAGAATATCAGTACTATTTATCTTTGGTGAAAGATACTTTTCACTACGTTCAAATGTAATACATAAAGAATCAGCCAATTCAAAACGATGATACTGATCAATATTAATTAAATTTAATTGAATTTCCTTTTGATATCTATTATAAGAAATAAATAGCATTATAACGGTAACTAATAATAATAGAGCGATAGAAAATGGCATTATTGCTACTGAGAAAAATATCCAAAAAACCCTAGATGGTGAGCCATCAATATGCTTTATTATTTTCTCTTCCAACATCGATTTATTATTTATTTCCTTCAGAACAGCTTTAGATTTTTCAATATTAACATCTAATTTATCAATATTAACATCTAATTTATCAATAGTAGATTTTATGTATTTAATATTACCTTTAATTTCTTTTGAAGTAACTTTCTGTAAAAGACTTTCTTTTTTCTGTAGTGACAATCTTAAAGCACTACGCTCTTCATTATACTGCTTTAATATTTCCTTTTCTTCATCTATTGCCTTATTAAAGTCTGCTTTAATTTTATTAATATGTAACGCATTAGCAGCATTGCTTTCAAAATATAAAAAAACACTATAACCTATAAAGAATAAAGATAGAATAAATAAAATTGCCGATATAATTAACTTATAGAAACAATACTTATTAAGTAATTTATTTCTTTCATAAAAAAATTTAGGTTTTCCTACTGACATTATGATCCCCTTAGCTATTTATTAGCAATATTTTTTGATAGACCTGTCTGATCCCAGTACCAGTCAATTCGTTTATTAATATTATATAAAATCTCATCAGATTGCTCTGCAAGACCCACAGTAATTGATAAGGTCATATTCCAATAAACATCTCCTTCAGAGGTGATTTTTTGATCTGCTTTCACTCTAGGAAGATCCTGAAATTTAAGACGAGCACTATCTATTGTTCTTTTTCCTGTCTGTCCTTCGGACTGAGATTTAAGACCCCATAACAGTTCATTTAATGAAAAATATTGATTTATAAGACAGCTAACATAGCCAGAAAGCGACCAAGCCATTGATGCACTTAAATACTTAGAACCTGCAAAATCTTGATCTACTATTCCATATTTACTATCTTCAAGCTTATATAATATATGTAATATCTTAGCAACTCGTATTTTTGCTCTTTTTATATAGTTAGTATCCATATAACGTACGCTTCGTTTAATAATTGAAGCATCATCCAATAAAGATGGGACATCAAAAATAATCAAATCTTCAAGAGGCTGATCACTTATTTTCTGAATTAACTTTAAACGATTCCATATTTCCTTAAGGTCGTCATCATCAACATCATCATAGTGTGTTTGAGTTGCGACTTTTTCTAATAAACTTATTAAGCTATAACCCTCAATATCGTTTTTTTCTTTTTTAAGATATTCTTCAATATCTCTATCAGCAGAATATTTCATTCCTCTATTTGGATTTTCTATTTCATCACTAAGATTTTCTATTCTCCAGTTATAAGAGAAAAATCTTCGAGCAGAAGGTTTCTTTACACCCGTCGACATATAAGCCGAAATAAGCAACAATGACCTTGCTGTTTCTATAACACCTAAATGAGATTGACTACAATCTTCTATCTCTTTAAAGTCACTTTCTATTCTTGAAACCATATTATGCTTATGTTTATTTTTATTAAATTCACTGGAAATATTTAAATAAAGCGTCCTTCTATAGTCTAATGTAGGTTGTGTATAATTAGATATGGCTGTTTTTGAAATTTCTTTATTAGGAAAATAAATAATGGAATTATTAGGAATAGAATACAGTTTTACTGAACGCAGTCCAACTTCTCGAACTTCACACATGCCAATATCTGGAATATTCAGCCTATCTCCCTGTTCAAAGGGCATATCTACCTTCATCGCTATTCCTGAAAAATAATTTTCAAGTAACTCACGTGTAGAAATTGCTAACACGGCACCAACAAGAGCAAGAAAAATACTATATGGTAAAAAATCACCAATTTTATCATTGTCACTTGGCTTATTCGCTGTTTTTGTAGAATCACTAGCACCACTTGAATGGCTATGAGCTGAGGATGAAATTGATGAGGCACTAACTTCTTCTCCCTTAGGGCTCTTTGGATTACTGATAAGAGAAGAATAAATTAACCCTGTAGCAATAATGAAAATAAAGAACATTCCAAAGATACTAATAAGCTCAGCAGGTAATGAAAAATGTTTTTCTTGTTCTCCTGAAGTGCTTTGTTCATATTTTCCAAGAATATACTCAAATATTAATTTCAATCCTATTGAAAAAATAATGGCTGTAGAGGCTTGTAGAATAATTCTTATTTCAGAAGGAATCCCTTTTATTAAATTATTTTCAGACTGAGTATTTATAAAGGGTAAAATTAAGTTACTTGACGTGACGAGTAAATCTTTTAAACTAGAACCCACACTATTATTTATATATCCTAACTGATAAGAGCCAATAATAAAAATAATAATAAATATTGCTAATGATATGCTTAGGGCATAAAGCTTAAAAATCATATCATCAAAACGCTTGCATTGTTTTCTCCATAAATAGGCTAACAAACTTATTTGAGAATATGCCATTAAGGAGAGTTGCAGTGATGCAATGATCAACCCAGCCCCAATAAAAAAAGAATGTAACCCATTTTTTTCAGGTACAATCACGGTGCCTGTAAGAAGTATAGATATTATAATAGCGACTATTAATGGCACAATAAAATACATGAATGTCATCATGTATCTATAGTAATCACTTCTAAAGAATAGCAAACGAATTCGAGAACGGTAATAAGAGACCATTTTTTCACAAGTAAAATGTGACTCTTTTTGCATCACATTCTCAACCGTTAACAACAGTGTTGCTAACCTTGACATATGCCTTATTGATCCTAATACCCCCCGATATTCTGGAATATCCAGCTTCTCTCCATCAACAATATATTTTCTAAATTTTGTTAGTACTGTGTGATATTGTTTTTCTTGAAGTATGAGTAGAACCTTTTGCCACTTACAGTCTGGTAAGTTTGTTGATATTATTTCACGTCTTAATTGGGTATATTTCTTTTTACTTCTATTATAAATACAGCCTTCTAATATTCTTGCTAAAGGTATACCAAAAAATCCAGATATAGCACTTATCCAAAATATATGCCATATTAAAATGACGATATGAACTACTTTAACCTCTTGAGCTTCATTTAAATTAAAGGTTTCATAAACACCAATAAGTGTATTGCCAATAAAATTAAGTTCACCAATAGAACCGATCCAATAGGAAATGCTCAAATACAACAATAAGACAAAAACTCCTGTCAATAAAATAGCCTTATCATTACTCCAGCTTGAGCGTTTCTTTATGTTTTTGAGTGAGCAGTACAAAAAACAACCTCCAATCTCCTACGGTTAGAAATAGACTATCACTTTTCTTATGAGAAATATTAGATATTTATATGATTTGCATCAAACCATTAAGTATTTTCAATCAATTTAAAACTAAAAAACCATTATGTTTAAAAAATAATCATACGCATATATTTATTAAATATTAATATAAAAATATTTAATATGATTAAAAACCTCGCAATTTTTTATGGTTATTTTTTGATTCAATATTAATCATTTGGACTCAGAAGTTCCCGCTAAATTTTAGCTGGAGATTAATGGCACGCCATTCTTCAGCAGTGACTATTAGATTTTATTTAGACGTTTTGATGGCATGCCACTTTTATAAAAAAAGACAAATATTGCAGAAGCTTAGGAGGTTTTTAATACGGTTCACAGAGGATAATGGGAACGGCTCGCCATTCTTTTAAAAAAGCAAAGATCACAAAACTTTAGAACCTTCTGTAATGCAACTCATAGAGACAATAAGAGCGACTAAGAAGTAATCCTATTACCTCTCCTATCAGTGGTACTTTTAAATATAATCTTATTTTCCAATACAAAATGAACTGAAGATTTCCCCTAGCAAATCATCCGCCGTAAATGCGCCAGTAATAGAGCCGAGCGATTGCTGAGCAAGACGTAGCTCTTCAGCCAGTAACTCACCAGCATTAAACTGTTCAAGCTGTATGCTGCCCCGTTCAATCGCATCCTGCGTTTCTTCTAGCGCCCGAAGATGACGGCGACGAGCAATAAAGTTGGATTCTTCACCACCGTTATAGCCCATTTGTTGCTTGAGTGTATTGCGTAGTTGTTCAATACCTTGCTGATGTTTTGCAGAGATAGTAATACTATCGTGTAGCTCCTCAGCTTGTACTGTCTTGGTATCAACTAAATCAATTTTATTAATAACCTTCAATACAGGTATATTGTTTGGTAAGTTTTGAGCAATAACTTTTTCAGCCTCTTGATAACCTATACTGCCATCAATTAATAGAATAATGAGGTCAGCCTGTTTTATCTGTTGCCATGCACGTTCAATACCGATTTTCTCCACAGGATCATCGCTATCGCGTAGCCCTGCAGTATCGATAATATGCAGTGGCATTCCATCAAGATTAATAGACTCTTTGAGTATATCGCGAGTTGTACCCGCAATATCGGTAACAATTGCGGTATCTTGTCCAGAGAGTGCATTGAGTAAGCTGGATTTACCCGCATTAGGTCGTCCTGCAATGACTAACTGCATACCATCGCGCAATAAACTACCCTGCTTGGCAGAGGCGCGTAGTGTGGTGATATATTCTTTGACATGATTAATTTTATCAGTGACTAGGCTATCTGCTAGAAAATCAATTTCTTCTTCAGGGAAGTCTAGTGCCGCTTCAATATACATGCGTAATTGAATTAATGATTCTAGCAAGATATTGATTTGACGTGAAAACTCACCTTGTAGTGAACGCACAGCTGATCTTGCCGCTTGTTCTGAACTGCTTTCAATAAGGTCGGCAATGGCTTCGGCTTGAGCAAGGTCAAGTTTATCATTGAGAAAAGCACGTTCTGAGAACTCACCAGGTTTGGCAATTTCCGCACCTAATTCAAGGCAACGCTTGAGTAGCATGTCAAGGACAACAGGGCCACCATGACCTTGTAATTCTAAAACATCTTCACCAGTAAATGAATGAGGGTTAGGAAAATAGAGTGCGATACCATCATCAATTGGCGCTTGTTCAGCATCGAGAAAAGGTAATAATGTTGCAACACGAGGAAGGGGAAGTTGTCTAAGAATCGCTTTGGCAATGTTCTGTACCTCATTGCCTGAGACACGAACAATGCCAACACCACCACGTCCATGTGCAGTGGCGATAGCGGCAATAGTATGACTAGGCTTGATCACCAATAATCTTTTTATTGATAAACCATTGCTGTGCAATTGACAGTAGATTGTTTACTAACCAGTACAGTACAAGACCTGCTGGGAAGAAAAGGAACATTACGGTGAATACAACAGGTAGCCATGCAAAGATTTTTTGTTGCATTGGATCCATCTGTGGTGGATTCAGCTTTTGCTGGAACCACATACTTCCACCCATGAGTAACGGTAAGATGAAGAAAGGATCCATGATTGATAAATCTTCATACCATGCTAACCATGGTGCTTGACGTAGCTCAACACTTTCAAGCAACACCCAATACAGTCCCATAAAGACAGGGATTTGAATCAGCATAGGTAAGCAGCCACCCAGTGGATTAATCTTTTCTTTACGATAGAAGTCCATCATCGCTTTTTGCTTAGCCTGTGGATCATTTTGATAACGACTCTGCATTTCTTTCATGCGTGGCGCAAGCTTCTTCATCTTCGCCATTGATCGATAGCTAATAGCAGATGGATAGAAGAAGATTAATTTAATCGTAATAGTAACGAAAATAATTGCCCAGCCCCAGTTACCAAGGACACTATGAATCAAATCAAGTAACCAGAAAATTGGCTTGGAGATAACAGAGAAAATGCCATAGTCAACCGTTAGATCAAGACCTGTCGCCAGTGCTTCTAGGTTATCCTGAAGCTTAGGACCAACGTAGAATGTGTCTTTAAAGGTATGATTAGTCCCTGTTGCTACATTGACTAATGCGGTTTTATAACCAAGACCATGGATAGGATTCTTTGCATGGGGTGTAAAATGCTTATAGAACGTGCTGGTTTGCTCTTGTGGTGGAACCCATGCACTGACAAAGTAGTGCTCTAACATGGCAGTCCAACCACCTTTAATTGACTTATTTAAAGGCTCATTGCTATCAGCAATATCACCAAAGTCGAATTTTTCATAACTGTAGTTATCATCTTCTTTATCGTAATCATAAAAAGCAGGGCCGATATAAGCACGGACACCACCAAAGATGCCTCCTGTTTGTTCTTCAGCAGGGCCATGACGCAATTCGTGATAAGCAAAACCAGACCAAGGAGCACCTGATTGATTATTGACTTCTTGTTCTACATCAACATTAAATTTGCCACGGTTAAAGGTAAAACGCTTCGTAACGGTAATACCATTATTTGTCCATGTTAGAGGAACAACCAATTTATCGCTACCCTGCTCTAGTTTCCAGTGCTTCTTAGCGACACTAAAAATAGCATGATGACTAGGGGCAAGATCAGGGCGTTTTTTACCATCAATACGCTTGTGCCCTAGCCCTGATTGTGCAGAATATTGTTTTTTGCGATCAAGAATAATGACGGGAGTTGTTTTTTCTTCCAAACTAATAGGATAGGTGGGTAGTGAGACTTGCTCAATTGTACCGCCTTTCGTGTTGATTTCTGCAATTAAGGTGTCAGTTGTGATGGTGATAATACTACCGCCACCTGTTTGTGGTGCGATCGTTGCTGTAACTGGTGCGTCATGAGTGACTGCACTGGGAGCTGCTGAGTCTGGCACATCCGTTGTGGCACCTGTTGTCGCAGGGTTGCTAGTCGTAACATCAGCACTATTTTCAACCGTTGTTGGTGTCGTGACAGGGGGCTTAGGAGCGTGTTGCTGTTGCCATGTTGTCCATATCATAAAACCAAAGAAAACCAGTGTTAGATATAGAAGAGTGCGTTGTTGTTCCATTAAGGTATGTCTCTCTCAGGTTGGATCATCCCATTTTTTGCGGATATGTGCCCATTGGATTTCGATTTGTTGACGAACCGTGGTGTTATCCAGCTTTAGTATGGGTGGGCGACACATGACCACCATATCAACAGGAGGTAGCGTCTCTGTGCTCTGCCGAAAAACTTCTCGTAATTGTCGTTTTATACGATTACGATCAACTGCTCTCTTGGCACATTTTTTGGAGATTGCGAAGCCCAGACGTGGATGCTCAAGATCATTACGTCTCGCTAACACCGTGATGTAGCGGTTTGAAAAACGACAAGAGCCAGCAAATACACGTGAAAAATGCTCAGCTTTAGTTAGCCGAAGGTCGCGTGTAAAACTTGCTGGCTTTATGTTTGAATTCACTTAGAATTATCTAGTAATCTGATAATATTAGTAGTCGATCTAAGGTGTTAATTGAGCGCGCCCTTTTGCTCTGCGTGCTTTTAATACTTTGCGACCACCAACAGTACGCATCCGTGTACGAAAGCCGTGGGTACGTGCGCGCTTTAAATTACTCGGTTGGAATGTACGTTTCATGCCTAGTTACCTTCTTAATAAGTATCGCTGTTCAGCCCTTTAATGGGCACATAGCCTTCTTGCTATTTCATAGAGCCAAGAGGGCGTGAAAGGTACGATATGTTGCAAACAATGTCAATAGCTAATTGCATAGAAAACCAGTGATTAAGTCAAGCCATTTTTGACCATGACTCAATCAATCGGGTTCTGCTTAATTATTGACGGAAAGGATTCCACCACGGTTCAGTAGTTGCACCACTCGCCTGATTGTCACCCGCAACAGGCTTAACACTGTTAGGTTCTGCTTTGTTAGAGTTAACTATTCCTACTGCGGCTGCTCCTGCGGCAACTGCTGCACCAGCTATTGCAGTGCCCGTATTGCTAGCAGACTCACTCACATCAGCGGCAGTATCACTCACTGCCTTGGTTGCATCTTCTGCGCCTTGAGCAACATCACTTGCTACATCACCCGCCGCCTGACCTGCATCAGTTGCGCTATCACTCGTTGCCTTGGTTGCATCTTCTACGCCTTTAGCAACATCACTTGCCGCTTGACCTGCATCAGTCGCGCTATCACTCACTGCCTTGGTTGCATCTTCTGCAACATCACTTGCTGCCTGACCTGCGTCAGTCGCGCTATCGCTTGCTACCTTGCTTGCATCTTCTGCGCCTTGAGCAACATCACTTGCCGCCTGACCTGCATCAGTCGCACTATTACTTGCTGCCTTGCTTGCATCTTCTGTACCTTTAGCAACATCACTTGCTGCCTGACCTGCATCAGTTGCGCTATCACTCACTGCCTTTGTTGCATCTTCTGCACCTTGAGCAACATCACTTGCTGCCTGACCTGCATCAGTCACGCTATCACTCGCTGCCTTTGTTGCATCTTCTGCACCTTGAGCAA
>JAGLEV010000007.1 GCA_023144895.1 Thiotrichaceae bacterium | reverse complement strand
CCGAGTTAACCGCCTTTGACTCGAGGTCTCCAAGGTTAGTCGGGCTGCTCCTTATCTAATGTTCAGACCTTCACCGTGTTCCAACCATTGCGATGGGCGTTTGGCTACTCGGTTTTGGCTTCCTGCGTCGCTCTACCTCCTACATCCCTGTAGTCGTATGTCGTCTGCTGACTTCTGCTGAATCAATCGAATGATTGCTCACTCAACCGCCATCGGTTTTCCATCTGATTTGCTCTCATTGGGTCGATGGACTCCAACGAGCCAAGGCAATTATTTCGCCATACCTTAGTGCGATTGAACCGATGTGCTTGTTAAGCAGATCTCCCCATGACCTCGGTACCCCCTTGTGGGGTATAAGAACGTGAACTGTCACTGCACTGCATCATCATTTACTGTGTCCCTCGAACCTATGGGTTTCGTGATCCTTGGCTCACTCACCCCTGAGACTCAGCCTAATATGATGTTTCTGTTCGTAAGCTCGCAGATGGCGAAACGAAAGAAATCTATCATTCTTGTCGAAATAAAGATCACAAAATCTTAAAGCCTTCTATAAACCCCTTATTGAGCCTCTATAAAAGCATCAATACTTCGCTTCTCATAATCATCAAGCCCCTTTAGCCGCTTCATACATAAAATAGGCTTCTTATTCTTCTGACAACGTTGATTAAAAATATCCAAGCCAAACAAACGTGGATAAAACTGTCTATTTTTATTAATAAAGTTATATTTTCCCACAGGAACATTAGCAGGATAAGATACTAATGTTTTAAGGCTTTGAGTCTCTAACACATCAATAGAACCCTCTTCCTCATAAATGCTTAAATAAGTATATTGACCATCACCACTAAACTCAGCATGTAAATATTGCTTATCCTTAGCAGGCACCATTTTTTTCATTTCATCATTCTTTTTATTGATCAGAACCAATGTATCACTGCCATTATCCACCCACAAATAATCCGTATTAGGGTGGGTTTTTACAAAAAAACCATCGCCACCAATATCAATTTGTTTCTCAAAGCCCCAATCATACATTTTCCAAACGGTAATATAAGCGCGTCTTAAATGAGGAGTCGCAAAATAAAAGCTCCCGTCTCTATACCAATACGTTGCTGAAAACAAATGTGGCATGCCTTCCATTTTATGTTCAAACACTGGCTTTAAAGTATTAATATCATAAACTCTCAATACCTTACCTCGTCTTGCCGTTGCAATAAGAAACTCATCAAAAGGGTCAATAAAAAAATCTTCAATCGGTTCTTTAATATCAGTAAACTCAATTTCAAAAGTCTTCGTATCAACGACTCCAACAATCGGCTTATCTCGATAAGTAAAAATCGCTTTATCTTTACTATAAAACTCATATAAAGCACTAATTTTTCCATCCAGTTGAATAATCTTTTTAGGCTCCAATGTCATCGTATCAAGTACCACCATCTGCTTGGGAAACAGACAAGTTGCCATCGCATTGTTACCATCACGACTTAATGAAACATTGCGTAGATTAATACAAGGACGCACCTTGCTAATCCTTCGCCCTTCTTTAAGAGAATATCGTTCAATCCAACCATCACGGGTGGGAATATAAATATTCTCACCATTCATGGTATATTTAATGCCACCATGAACATTCTTAAGCTCAAATTTATCTAAGATTTTATCTGCTTCCATAATCCAAACAAAACCACCATCACGCTCTACAACGGGTAAAACCTGCTCAAGATCCTTAATTCCTAGATTTTTTTCCTTATCATTGAAAGAAATAATAGATTGCCTTATATTCTTCTGATTCCATTTGACATTATCATCCATAGGGCTTTTTATATATTTTGCCAAAGCCACAAGATCAGCATCACTTAAAAAATTAAATACTGGCATTAAAGTTTGTGGAAAACCATCCTTAATCATTCCACTTAACTTCTTGACTTTATATTGTTTCAAAAATGCAGGAATTAAAGGTGAGCCTGTTGCACCACCAATACGGCTCTCATGATGACATCTTGCACAATGTGCCTTATAGAGTGATTCTCCATTAGGAATTATTTTATCGTCAGCCAATGCCAAGCTATTGATTAAGAATAAGACCATTAAAATATAGATTTTTTTCATAGATAAAGTTAAAGCCATTGTTGAATACTCCTGACTTATACCTGCCCTATTATTTTTCTGCATTGAGCTTAGACAAGTCTCATTTATAAAACTAAGGTGCTATCATAGAACTCCCTATTATCATGATAAACAAGTATAGTGTGTTAATGATGAAGTCTATTTTCTCTGCCAATACCCTGAGTTATAAAATATTAGCTGTCTTAATGACACTACTGCCTCTCCTTTACTGTCACCCACTTTTTGCCGCACAGCCTGATTTTGATTCTGATCAAATTGATGATGCTCCAAAAATATTAGATCTCCAATATCCTGAGTGGTTTAGTCAAAGCTTCCTTGATATAAAAGAAGATCTTAGTGATGCAAAGTCAGAAGGTAAAAAAGGTATTATTGTTTACTTTGGGCAAAAAGATTGTGGCTATTGTAAAGCCTTATTAGCAATAAATTTTGGACGACAAAAAGATATTGTCAAATACACTCGTGAGCATTTTAATGTCATCGCTATCAATATCAAAGGAAGTCGTGAAGTGACGGATATTGATGGGCAGGTGCTGACTGAAACTCAATATGCAGAAAAACATAATACCCAATTCACACCCAGCTTATTATTCTATCTTCATGAAGATAAAAAGTTTCCTAAAGAAAGTTTACGACTCAATGGCTATCATCCTCCCTATGCGTTTAATGGTGCTTTAAAATACTTGGTGAATAACTACTATCAGAAAGAAAGCCTAAAAGACTATCTAGAACGTGCTGATCCTCCGGGAAAATTTGAATTATCAGCGATTAATGAAGAAGATTTTTTTATCAAACCACCACTGGTTTTTGATCGTCGTCACTTTCGTAGTGAAACCCCATTAGTAATATTTTTTGAGCAAGGTAACTGTCATGCCTGTGACATTCTCCATACTGAACCAATACAAGCACCACAGGTACAAGAACTATTATCTCATTTTGAAGTGGCTCAGCTTGATGCACAGGCTAAAACACCCATTATTACGCCTTCTGGTGAAAAAATAACGGCTCAACAATGGGCAAAAAAATTAAATGTTTTCTATTATCCCACACTGATATTATTTGATGAGCAGGGTAAGGAAATTATTCGTATTGACTCAGTGGCAAAGCTCTACCGTTTACGAGGAGTACTCGACTTTGTACATAAAAAAGCCTACCTTGAGTTTCCTAATTACCAGCGCTGGCGCGAATCTCTAAAAGCTAGCTCAAAACCTAAAACTGTCACAGAAAAATAATAATATGCCCTACGCTCTTGAAATTACTAATTTATATAAAACCTTTAATAAAACAACCCAAGCACTGCGTGGTATTGATCTCAAAATTGAACAAGGCGATTTCTTTGCCCTACTTGGTGCGAATGGTGCAGGAAAGTCCACCACCATCAATATCATTACCTCCTTATGTCGCAAGGATTCTGGCAATATCAAAGTTTTTTGTCATGATATTGATAAGGAGCTGGATAAAGCCAAGGAGTGTATCGGTCTTGTTCCTCAAGAATTTAACTTTAATATCTTTGAGCCAGTACAAGAAATTATTATTAATCAAGGGGGTTACTACGGTTTAGGCAAGAAAGAATGTATTGAACGTAGTATTACGTTACTCAAGCAATTAGAGCTATGGGATAAACGTAATGTACAAGCCCGTGAGCTTTCTGGTGGTATGAAACGTCGTTTAATGATTGCACGTGCAATGATTCATCAGCCCAAGCTATTGATTTTAGATGAGCCAACAGCGGGTGTTGATATTAAAATTCGTCGCTCTATGTGGCAATTTCTTGAGGAAATTAATCGTCAGGGCACCACGATTATCCTCACGACACACTATTTAGAGGAGGCCGAAAGCCTGTGTCGTAATATTGCCATTATCAACAAAGGAGAGATTGTTGAAAGTACCAGTATGAAGCAATTACTCAATCGACTTGGAACAGAAACATTTATTTTAGACAGCAAAGAGTCTGTGACTAATTTGCCAGTGAGTGAAGATTTTTCCCTAAAACAAGTAGACACTCACACACTGGAAGTGACCATTGATAAAAGCCGCTCCCTTAATACCATGTTTGATTTCTTTAGTAAAAATAATATAAAAATAATGAGTATGCGCAATAAAAGCAACAGGCTAGAACAATTGTTCCTTAACTTACTGGAGGGTGATGAATCATGACCTTTAATAAAAAACTGACCGCTTTTAATACGCTGATTAGTAAAGAATTAAAGCGTTTTATGCGAATTTGGATACAAACATTATTACCTCCTGTTATCACAACCACTTTATACTTTGTTATTTTTGGTAGCTTAATTGGTGGCGTTATTGGCAATATGAATGGCGTACCCTATAGCCAGTTTATTGCTCCTGGTTTGATCATGATGGCGATTATTAATAACTCCTACGCCAATGTGGTGTCATCCTTTTTTGGTGCTAAATTTCATGGCAATATTCAAGAAATGATCATCTCTCCAATCCCTGCACACATCGTATTGTTAGGTTTTATTAGTGGTGGGGTCATTCGAGGGCTGATCGTCGGCTCTCTCGTTACCTTGGTTTCACTATTCTTTACTGATCTTCGTATATTTAGCCTTGTTATCGTACTCTCTATTGCTTTATTAACTGCCACTTTACTAGCAATTGCGGGCTTTATTAATGCCTATTATGCCCGTACTTTTGATGGTATGAATATTGTCCCTGTCTTTATCCTCGGCCCTCTTACCTACCTTGGCGGCGTGTTCTTTTCTATTGATATGCTACCTGAATTTTGGCAACAAATTGCACAGATTAATCCTATTTTATATATGGTCAATGGTTTCCGTTATGGGTTTCTAGGGAGTGCTGATATCCAATTACTGCCCACTTTTGTTATTCTTATTCTTATGAATATTGGTCTCTATGCCTTTGCTTTAAGGCTATTAAAGATTGGACGAGGGATTCTTGACTAAAATATCATTTAAAAATAAACCATGGTTCCAATACCCTAAATACCAGTGGAAGCAACGCACCGTAACCGTTATCGGTGCAGGAATAGCAGGTTGTCAAATAGCGAATCACTTACAAAAATATGGCTGGACAGTCTGCCTTATTGATCAGAATAATGAAGTCGCGAAGAATGCCTCGGGTAATCCAGCAGGTATTATTGCACCCAAGATAACCGCTGTTGCTAGCGCTTCAGAAGATTTCTATTGCCAAGCCTTTCACTATGTTCTGCAACAAATCAAACAGCGACCTAATCACAAAGAGTATTGGCACCCTTCTGGTGTCGTACAACTACAAACACTAGAACGTGATAATCAACGTTTTATTAAAATTGCTGAGCGTGACCTTGATCCTAAAATAGTCCATTTACTTGATCCAACGACTGCCAGCCAAATCGCTAATATAATCATCGATACACCTTGTTTACATTACCCACAGGCTGGCTGGGTAGAGCCTAAAAAATTCTGTAATGACTTAATTCAAGACAGTCAATTAATCACAAATTGCCAAGCATCTAGCCTAAATTATCAGAATGATGAATGGACTGTATTTGATGAGATGCAACAACCCATTAACCAGAGTGAAATTGTCATTCTTTGTACTGGCGATCAACAAACACTATCAACACAATACCAACCTCCTATTACCCCAATATCAGGTCAAACGACGATCATTACGATTGATACCGACAAAACCCCTCAACCTAATAAAGTCATTGACCATCAAGGTTATATCATTCCACAACGGGATAAAAATAAACAACTCATTGGGGCAAGCTATCATCGTGATCAACAGCGCAGCCAATGCTTAGCAGAGGATAATAAGAGCAACCTTGCCTTGCAACAACAGCATGTCCCCAGTTTTGCAACAGGCATAACAAGCCATCAGAGCGCTCACTGTGCTACTCGTGCCAGCACACCCGATAGACTACCCTATATTGGCGCGATGCCTATTATTCAGCAATATCAACAGGACTATGCCGACATTCATCAAGGTCGGCATTGGCAACCTTACCCTTCAGCATCTTATGAGCAAGGTCTCTTTATGATGACAGGATTTGGTTCACGGGGATTAACGACATCGGCATATTGTGCCAAATTATTGGTCAATTTATTAGAAAATCAATGCAATGATCAGAGCATTAACCTGCTCAAACAACTCCATCCTGCACGCTATATTATTCGTAATTTATTGTCAAAAATTCCATAAATCTGCAATTTGAATACGATTAGCTCATTTTATGATAGTAATTAATTACCTTAGAACAGGGTCAGCTATGATTAGCGGATGGAAAATAGCCCACTTATTTCGATTAGCCAACATGTTGCTAATTTTAAAAATACTAAAAATCCCTACCACCTACTAAAAGCCATTGCGCTACTGATCAAGCGTGGTCGTGTACATGAGCTACTGTATGGTTTTTACTGTCAAGTAATGCACCCACCCAATCAGGTTTTTCATGATGATGAAATAAGTACACTGGTGATAAAAGTGATTGATGAAAATATCAACCACTACAAACGAGAATTTATTTCCTATCAGCAATTACTTGACTTATATGGTCAGCGTTTTGCTATTAAAGCATTACCTAAGGACTTTGCAGGAACGCGTTCAGAAAGTATTGTCATTATTGGCGAGCAATGTTTGGTTGGTGAATATGGCATGGATAACAATTCTGCACGTCTCTTTGTTATTGATAAAAAATCCTGCTCTATCAATCTAAAGTACAGCCATACTGCGGGGGTAAGGCATCTTCATGCAATCCATGCTAAAAATAATCAAGAGATTGTCATTACAACGGGTGATCGATTGAAAATGCTAGATGCTTGGACTCTACATAAGGGCGTACTGACCTTTGATAAACGCATCAAGCGCTACTTAACAGGCTATACGGGTATTACCAAAGTGGCTAATAAGCTTTATTTTGGCACCGATTTTAGTGCGAGACCTAACTATATTGAAACGGAGCAAGGGGAAAAGTTTTTCTTTCCAGAAAAGGCTTATCGACAGTTTGTGATGAGTTTTCATAGCTTTCAGGATCGCTATATCCTTGCATTTAACAGTCATCTTGATGAGTTTGGGATGAGCAAGACCTTATCTATTTTTGATACAGAGACTCGACAGTTTGTTTATTGTGATGTCATTCAATTACCTGATTAGGTTTAGACAATGAAGAAGATTCTATACAGCATACTGCAAACCAGTGGAACAAGAATATATTCAGTCTTACTTAGTATCATCGCCCTATCCCTTACCACTCGCTGGTTAGGAACAGAAGGTCGCGGAATTGTTGTTTCCATAGCAACGTGGCTCGATTTATTTATTGAGATAGGTAGCCTAAGTTTTGGTACTGTTTTTATTTACCAAGCCACTAAAAAACGTGAACCCCATTGGCTATTACAGAAAGTTGCCCTACTGAATATCCATATTGCTGTTGTCACTTCTATTGCCGCCATTTTCATTACACTCAGTTACGTCGGATCAGCTTATTGGGGCTGGTCTGACCTTTTTAATAGCATCCCACTCTATGCCCTACTGATTGGCTTATTGATCACCTTGCCCTTTGGTTTATGGGAGCTTTATAGTGGCTCTCTACTCAATATAGAAGATAAATTATCTTCTTATAATCGTTATCAAATCATTGGCAGCACCACGAATAGTTTTGTCATTATTTTATTTATCGTGATCATACCTTTAGGTATTTATGGTGCAATACTCGCCAAACTTGCTTGGAAAATGGTAGTTTCCATCGGCAGTCTAAAGGTATTACTCAAGCCCAAAATAACACCACTTGTTTATTCTATGAATGAGTACAGCTTATTAGTTAAAGAAGGTTTTAAAGTCCACCTTAATACCATTGGTGTCTTGATGACTACCATGATCGATATCCTCATGGTCAATGCTTATTTAGGTCATGAGCAAACGGCTTTCTATCAATTAGCCGTACAACTCAACCAGATGATGTTAATTGTACCCATCGCAGTAATGACCGTATTACAGGGCGAGGTTACTCGAAAAAGCTACCTCGATATTTGGCGCTATCAAACAAAGCTATTGATACTCACACTCGGCTTTATTTTTATTACGGGCATGATTGCCGCTCTAACCGCTCAATGGTGGCTGATCTGGCTAGCAGGTGAAGCCTTTGCCCCTGCCATTGAATTGTTCCAATACCTTCTAATATTTACTTTTGTAGCAACATTTACCACCATACTCAGTGTGCAGTGGGTTGCGCGAGGCTGGTTTACAGCGATCTCAATCATTACACTCATTAAAGGGACTATTAATATTTCACTGAATGCCCTATTGATTCCCAAATATGGTGTAAAAGGAGCAATATGGGCAACTTATGGAGTGATCAGCTTTTCTATCCTCGTCAATATCGCCATGATTCTTTATTGTGAACTTGACTGGCGTAAAAATGGAAAAATGGTGGATAAGTCATGAATAAAGTAAAAATCATCCTTTGTACTGATTCCACAGACAGTGTTCCAGCTTGGATTTATCATTCTATTGAAAAAATCAATCATCTGAACTCTGTAGAAATTGTTGCTGTTATCTCACCCATAGCCCGTAATAAAAAACGACAGATTAATGATCTATTCATTAAATTAATTAAACTGATTAAAAAACCTGTAATGAATAAGTATTATTTATCATCCAAAAAATTAAATAGTCTTATTCATTCTGATATTCCCCATTTTATTATGGATAGAATAGATTCCACTCAACTTCCAAGCTATGATTTGATCATTAATTATACTTTTCAGCGACTCCAAACCAAACAAGATAAAGTCATCTGGTATCACTTGTTTAATGAAAAAGGTGAGTTAAATACTAGCAATCAGGGTATTAAAGAAACCTATCTCAATCAGCCAATACTCAGCTGCCAGCTACGCTCTCAAACATCCTCTGAAATGGCTAGTTGCTTACTGGAAGAAGCCTCAACTTGCCCCAGTGAAAATAGTATTGAGGAAAGTAATCACTTTAATCATTGGAGAGCTTCTGCTTTAGCAGCACGAGCGCTATCTCAACTTGACAAGCCTAAAGATACTTTAGACCAGCCATTAATGATCAAAGAGACCCCATCATTATCAACATTTTCGCTGATAAAACTGTTTACCCAATATGTTTCACGGCGATTACAGAAAAAAATAATCACACGAAAGTACTTTGAACAATGGGTTATATTTTATCAATTTATAGCGCCAGAGAAAGGCTCTAGCCCCATAAAAATGCAGAACTTCACCCTATTGTTACCCCCTAAGAAGGTATTTTGGGCTGATCCACATATTGTCTTTGATGATGGTCGCTATTACTTATTTTTTGAAGAGCTTCCTTTTGCCACTTGGGCTGGGCACTTAATGGCGGTGGAGATCAATGAAACAGGTATGATTGGAACACCTAAAGTCATATTAAAACGTGACTATCACCTTTCCTATCCTCATGTTTTTAAACATAATGATGTTTACTATATGATTCCTGAGAGCTGTGAAAATCGAACCATAGAGCTTTATCAATGTACAAGCTTCCCCTATCAATGGGAGTTTGTAATGAACCTAATGGAAGATGTGTATGCTGTTGATACAACATTATATTTTGAAGACAATCGCTGTTGGTTATTAACGAGCTTATCTACTATTGATGAAGCTCCTGTTCATGATGAACTGAATATCTATTATTCTGATAAGGGATTTCAACATCAAAACTGGATTCCTCATAACAATAATCCTGTCGTATCCTCAGTGACAAGTGCAAGACCTGCTGGCAAACTATTTCAACAAAATGGTAAGCTCTATCGTCCATCACAAGACTGTTCACAACACTATGGTTATGGCTATAACCTAAATGAAGTCACTATATTAAGCACAGATCAGTATGAGGAAGAGTTAGTACAGAAGGTACGCCCCGACTGGGATAAACAGATAATAGCAACGCATACTTATAATCAAAGTGGGAATTTAATAGTCAGTGACGGTGTATTGCTTAGAAGGAAGTCGTCGGAATAAATAGAGGTGATTAAAACAACTAACCACCCCTCATCTAATGATTTATCGACGTACAAGGCGTAGTTTACGACCCACACTAATCTTGTTATTGCCTAACTTATTAAGACGCTTTAGACGCTTCATTGATACACCTGTACTCTTCGAGATACCATATAAAGTATCGCCTTTACGCACTCTATAACGCTTAGCATTTCTAGCACGACGAGATCGTGATTTTGATGTTTTCTTAATAGCACCTGCTCTAACAGCTTTTGCAGAGCGTGAAGCCGACTTCTTGCTGCGTCTACTTTTACTAGTAGCCACCGTCTTCTTACTGACTTTAGCTTTTGATTTCACTTTAGCACTGCGTCTAGCCTTTCTCTTACTACTAGCCT
>JAGLEV010000069.1 GCA_023144895.1 Thiotrichaceae bacterium | reverse complement strand
TTGCCGCCTGACCTGCATCAGTCGCACTATCACTCGCTGCCTTTGTTGCATCTTCTGCACCTTTAGCAACATCACTTGCTGCCTGACTTGCATCAGTCGCACTATCACTCACTGCCTTTGTTGCATCTTCTGCACCTTGAGCAACATCACTTGCTGCCTGACCTGCATCAGTTGCGCTATCACTCGCTACCTTGCTTGCATCTTCTGCGCCTTTAGCAACATCACTTGCTGCCTGACCTGCATCAGTCGCACTATCACTCGCTACCTTAGTTGCATCTTCTGCGCCTTTAGCAACATCACTTGCCGCCTGACCTGCATCAGCCGCACTATCACTCGCTACCTTAGTTGCATCTTCTGCGCCTTTAGCAACATCACTTGCCGCCTGACCTGCATCAGCCGCACTATCAGTCGCTGCCTTAGTTGCATCTTCTGCACCCTTAGCAACATCACTTGCCGCCTGACCTGCATCAGTAGTGCTATCACTCGCTACCTTGCTTGCATCTTCTGCGCCTTTAGCAACATCAGCAGTTGCACTTGCTGTCGCTGAATTTCCAGCCGCATTAGCAGCAGATTTATTGGTCCACTGAGTACATAAGTTAGCTTTATCCTCTTGTGTACAAATCCAATCACCTCGTTCTTGAGCGCCTGATGCAGAATTAACGGCTAATAGGCTAACCATAGCGACACTAAGTAGCGGTATTTGGCTAAAAATTTGTGTTGATTTTTTCATAGTTTTATTCCTTCAAAGACTAATAAGAGGTAGTTGGGGTAAATACACAAAATTGATTATACGATTATATTCACCGACATACAATTGATTGAAAGACCATGGAAGCTTTGAATGCTCTTCAGTGTTGCGGTGTAATAGCATACTAGTTTGTATAAAAAGCCCTGCAAGTCAACCCATCGTTTATCGTTAATTTAGCTTAAATTAAGTTATATTAAGTTAATATGTTGCACAAATAATATTCTAAATGATAATAAAAATAAAATGCTTATTAGAATCTGCTCAATATTCTTGGGTGCAGTTGTTTTCTTTCCACTAGGAAGCTTAAATGTCCATGCTTCAGAGGCTCTTTGGCAGGCTTATGAAACAACAGACTCCAATTATTACTCTTTAAATCATAACCTTCTGCAATATAAATTAAAAAGTTCAGGAGGGATTATGCCTCGCTTACCGAATCAAGCAAGTGGGGATATATTATCATTACCTTTGCCTGATGGTGGTTTTACTCAAGTAGCATTGGAAGAGTCTGCCATTGTTGATGTGCGCTTATTAGAAAAGTATCCACAATTAGCAACATGGAAAGTCACTGGTCAAGATGAGGTTACATTATCTGGGCGTGTTGATTTTACTGAGCAGGGTTTTCATGGAATATTAAGCCTAAAAAATGGTAAAACAGTTTATATTAACCCTGTGTTATCAGAGGGTAAAAATATTTACCATAGCTTTTATAAGCCCGTAAATAAAAGCTCAGAAAAAATATTTAGTTGTGATGTTAAATTACCGAAGATAACGGATGCCTCATCGAGTAATATCCCTTTACAACACCGTTCTATCGCTCTACGCACAGCGAGTACCATTAAAACCTATCGGATTGCGATTGCAACAACAAGCAACTTTAGTTCAAATTTTGCGAGTAAATCAGCGACCTTACAAGCCATTGTGACAGTACTCAATAGAGTGAATGAAATTTATGAGAGAGATTTATCGATACGTTTGATTTTAGTTGACCGTAACGATGAGTTGATTTTTACCGATATGGCAACAGATCCTTATTATGAGGAAAATTTTCAGTATATTACTAACCAAGAAACTATTGATCGGATTATTGGCTCTGAAAACTATGATGTAGGGCATCTATTTACGGGTCAGGCAGGAGGATTAGCTCATTTTTCTAGCCTTTGCAATAGCTCCTATAAAGCACAGGCAATGACGGGCTTTACAGGAAGAATGAATGATGTTTTCTCGATTGATTATTTTGCTCATGAGCTAGGGCATCAGTTTGGAGGCACCCATACTTTTGGTAGTAGTAATCAAGGGTGTCAGCAGACTTATAATCGAACCGCCTATGAACCAGGTAGTGGCTCAACGATTATGGCTTATGCAGGGCTTTGTGGAAGTGACGACTTGCAAGGACAGTCTGATGCGATGTTTCATGGTGGAAGTATTTTACAGATTAAAAACTTTGTAACGTCAGGACAGGGAGCGCAGTGTGCTACTCCTGTTATTAGTAACAATGCTGATCCCGTTGCCTCTGCTGGAGATAATTATATTATTCCCTCACAAACACCCTTTATATTAAAAGGCACTGCAACAGAGGTTGAGAGTGGAGATCACCTAACTTATTCATGGGAGCAATTTAATAGTGGAACATTCGCGAGCTTAGGTCAAGATCAAGGCGATAATGCTATTTTGCGTACTTATTTACCTGTAGCCAGCCCTATTCGTGTTATTCCAACAGTACATAGTTTATTAAGTAACACCGTCAGTTTGGGTGAGCATTTACCTTATTTTTCTAGAAGTTCTGAGGAACCTTTACGTTTTATCTTTGTTGTACGTGATGGGCGAGGTGGTGTTGATATTGATGAAATGACAGCTCAAGTAACCGATGATGGTCCTTTTGTTATCACTTCACATTCGACGATAAAAACAGATTATATTGGTGCTTCTACTCTCTTAAATTGGGATGTTGCAGGTACTGATCAAGCACCGATTAGCTGTCAATTTGTTGATATTTTTATTTCATTAAATCGAGCAGAAAGTTTTCGTTTACTGCTAAAAAGTACACCTAATGATGGTAGTGAGGCGCTGAACTTACCCAAAGATTTATTGAGCAGTAATCAGGTACGTTATAAAATTCAATGTCACAATAATATCTTCTTCGCACTTTCAAAGGTTGATACGCAACTCTCTCTACCTTACTTAAAAGTCAGTTCTCCACAGATGATAGAAGGAAACTCTGAGCAAAAAATGTTGGAGTTTGAGGTGTCATTAACGGCTACCCTGACTAGTGCGGTAAATTTTCATTATAAAACTCAAAATATTACGGCATTGAGTGGCGAGGATTATACTGCCCAGTCAGGGCAAGCAACCATTGCGGCTGGAGCTAGCTCGGTTATTATTTCTGTCCCCATTACAACGGACTTTCACTATGAAAGTGATGAGACTTTTGCTGTTTTAGTGGATCAAATAACGTCACAGACAACTCTACGTTATGATTCTGCTACAGGTACTGGGCAATTGCTTAATGATGATGAAGAGTTCTCACTGACTATCTCAGATGTTGAGATGTTAGAAGGAGATGGACATAAAAATTTGATATTTGAACTCGTGTTGGCAACCACCAGACCCGTAGATATTGATATACCCTATCAATTACACAAGGGCACAGCGACGGATGAAGATTTTGAGCGTTATAATGGTGTCGTGACGATTAAGGCAGGAGAGCATACAACAAAAATTATGGTCGGCATCTCTGGCGACACGAAGCAGGAACAAGATGAAAGCTTTACAGTACACTTATCACAACCTAATACCTCAGAAAGAGTTGTTTTACAAAAAACTACAGCGATAGGCTTGATTCGTAATGATGATCTTAATGTTGTGCCTAAACTGACTTTGCTTAATGCAGAAGTTGGCAAGGATCAGAAAAGTTTAGTATTGAATTTTGAAATAGCCTTCTCAGTCATTGTCAATGTTAGTTATAACGTTACACTGCACTTAAATGGAATAGAGACTGATTTCAAAGGTATATTAATGATTCCTGATGGAGAAACCCGTGCTACTTTAACTTTACCATTAGGGACACAAATAGAGGTAGGGCAGGAGCTTAGTGTTCTTGTAAATAAAAATGTGTTTACTGAAATACTTGATACAAAGACCACCGCAGTGGCTTTTCGTGAACCATTAGCAAATAGCCCTGCGAATGAAATGGCGGCACAGACAATGGGCGGGGGAAGTTTCAATAACTTATTACTTTTATTTTTTATGCTGTACTTTTATCGCACCCGATTTAGATATGTTCTTTATGTAAAAGAAGGTTGATTAGGCAGGTGGGTGTTTTTATTCTATATTTAAATCCTGAAATATAGGCAAGCACAAATAAATATGGATAAACAACAAAGACTTAATCTATTTCTAAAGGAAACATGCGTCTTTATTGAGAAATACTACTCATCTTCCATCACTGATATTTCATTTGAGCCAGAAGAAGAATGGGTAAAAGTTGTTATAACGGGAGAAAATGACTCTGTCTGTAAAATATACTCAGATGGAGAAGAAATAATAATAATGTTTGGTGAGTCACATTGGCATATTGACAACTATTCTGAGCCATGTGATTACTCAAAAATTTATGAAAATACAATTGATTCCATCTTAGAGTTATTGAAAGGTGAATTAGTTACTTATTCTTGCTGGATTGGTGGAGAAACTATAGGTGGATCATCATTCTTAAAAAGTGAAGTTAGTGATATTACAAAAGAACTTTCTGGCTTTTTCAAAAACACAGATATAGTTCATATAAAATCTTGGAATGAAGAGCTTATAAAAACTGCTGTTAAATAACAAATCTAAATCGGGTAAGAGCAGGTTTCTCTCTCACACTCCCCACACCACCCCTCATGCGGCTCCGCTTCAAGACTTCCGATGAAATGTCATCACTAAAACATCACGATATGCTGGCTTTGTACCATCTTCTGGCTCGATATTAGTCACACCATGCCAATATTTTCTATCATCCAATAACAATAGCTCGCCCTGCTCTGCCAGCATAGTGACATAAATAGGGTTTTCATTGGGGGCACGATAAACACTACTCATACCGCCCCGTACATTTTCTTTTCCTATCAGCATAATAAACACATAGTCAGCACCATCTTGATGAATGCCCTCAGGTGTTGGTTTACCTTCTTCTTGTTGTGATGCACAAACTCTAAACTGATGGCATTGAATACGCCAATTTCCTAACATTTTATCCAAAGCTTGTAATGCCCATTGTGCTAAATTTTCAATAAGAGGCGTTTCTTGATCATTGATCGCATCATAATGTCGATAAACCCCACCATAAACACGGTTATATTCTTCCGTTTGATAGTGTGGTTCTGTCGGTGATTTGAGCAATATTTGATTGACCCACTCAAAAACACTATAGCGCCGATAACGAAAATGCTCTTGATCCTTTAGATACTGATCTTCAGGCAATTTATCCCAGCTACAACAAAAATCAGCAAAGGCTTCACCCTCCTCTTCTAAGGCTAAAACTGCATCTCTTGAAACATGTAAAAAACCATGCTCATTCATGCTTTGAATCAATTCATTACGGGGTTTAATAAACATAAACTAACTATAAGGGGAATCTACCTCATAACAAGTAGCCTTTCATCTAATTTGACTAATATCACTTATATTCTGGAAATCTTGCTCATAAACTGATAAATATATTCGACGAATTGTTTGTCTCAAGTGAGAGGCAAGCAAGACTCACAAATCAACTAGGAGAATGTATATGTCTGAGATGTTTTCGGAAGAATGGATGACAGAATTTAAAACTGGCTGGAATAATGAGCCTGGCATTAAGGATGCTCTTGCAGAGATTGGCTTTAGCTCAAACATTGCTTTTGGAATAAAAGGCGATAGTGCAGCACTTGGCGTTATCGTGGTTAAAAACGGTGAATGCACTTATGCTGGAGCACTTGATGGTCAAGATCTTGATTGGGATATTCGTGCAGATAAAAAGAATTGGCTAAAATGGGCAAATAAAGGTATCGGCATGGCAGGTCTTGGAATGGCCTATGCTAGTGGCAAAATGAAATTTGTAACAGGCGACTATGGTTCAATGATGAAGAGCCCTAAAATGGCAGGACCTTTCATTAAATGCTTCGGTTTAATGAAAAGTATTGAGTCTTCATAAAATCTCTGCACCATAAGCTGTAATAATAAAAACTGTCTATTCTTACCATACCTTCGCCAATTTTATATGAGCTAAAAATAGCCTTTTCGACTCATATAAATCAATGATTTACCTGAATGAAAATACTCAAAAATGAGATATTTTTCATTTTGGCGAAGGCATTGTTCTTAGGCAGTTTTTTAAATCAAAATAATTGATCCATTCCTTTGATAATCACTTACAATATAACTATATTATAATATGTAAATATAGAGTCGATAATAATCTATTGACCTACATCCTGAAAGCATCATATCCCCTCCTTAATACTTAGTACAAAGATTAAATATAAACTGTTGTTATATATCTAATTAAATATTACCAACCAGCTTAAATAATACTATTGTTAACCCCTGATAAACTTTCATCATTGCTAAAAAAAATATCTAGGCTGTACAAGAAACCCGATAAATAGTAATCTTTGCCAACTTTTATCGTTCGTTAATGAGGAATGTTATGTCAAAGCTAGTCAATCCACATGGTGGTGGTGATTTAAACCCATTACTTTTAGAAGGCGACGCACTTTCAAGTGAACTAGAAAGAGCTGCGAGCTTAACTCAAGTAAGAATTTCATCACGTGAAGTTGGTGACGTAATCATGATGGGCATTGGTGGTTTTACACCTCTCGATGGCTTTATGGGTAAGGCAGATTGGCAAGGCGTTTGTGATAATATGCAAATGGCTAATGGCTTGTTCTGGCCTATTCCTATTACTCTTTCAACATCGACTGAAGTTGCTAGCACAATTAATGATGGCGATGATGTTGCACTGGTTAATGATGAAACTGGCGAAATCATGGCAACCATGACAGTCAGCGAACAGTATAGTATTGATAAAGAACACGAATGCAATACCGTTTATAAGACAACAGAAATGGATCACCCTGGTGTGATCATGGTCATGGGTCAGGCTGACGTCAACCTTGCGGGTTCTATTAAAGTACTTTCACAAGGTGACTTCAAAGAAAAATACGGTGATCAGTTCATGACACCTGCAGAGACTCGTGCTTATTTCACTAAAAAAGGCTGGTCTACTGTTGCTGCATTCCAAACACGTAATCCAATGCATCGCTCACATGAGTATCTTGCCAAGATTGCTTTAGAAATTGGTGATGGTTTATTAATTCACTCACTACTTGGTAAACTTAAGCCAGGCGACATTCCTGCAGAAGTTCGTTCTGATGCTATCGGTACATTAATCGAAAAATACTTCGTTAATGATACAGTTGTTCAAGCAGGTTACCCACTAGACATGCGTTATGCGGGCCCTCGTGAAGCACTAATCCACGCTCTATTCCGTCAAAACTATGGCTGTTCTCATCAGATCGTTGGTCGTGACCATGCGGGTGTTAGTGATTATTATGGTCCATTTGATGCACATGATATTTTTGACGAAATTCCTAAGGATGCCTTAGAGACTAAAGCACTTAAAATCGACTGGACATTCTGGTGTGATAAGTGTGACGGCATGGCTTCAATGAAGACTTGTCCACATGATGCTTCTGATCGCATGTTACTTTCTGGTACTAAATTGCGTAAAGCACTATCAGAAAACGAAGAGGTATCAGAAAAATTCTCTCGCCCTGAAGTACTAAAAATTCTCCGTGCATACTACGCAGGAATTAAGGACGAAGATAAAGTAGAAATCAAAATGTCAGGACATTCAGCAAAGTAAGCTGAATAATAATCCCTATTCGTTTGGGATTAAACCTGAAAAAGCTCATACACTGTCAGGTGTATGGGCTTTTTTATACTCACTATTTACTTTTATCCTTACTTGCCCACTTTCTTTGGGCAGACAACCCGACCAAGTTGCAACCTTGGTCTAGATCCTATGGCACGCTCTCGATTCTTATTATGTTTGACTTCTTTTCGATAAAAATAGGCTCTACAATCAGAGTAATAAACCACTTTTCTAGTAAAATCTATCTTCTTTAAACTTCTAGAAACATCGGCATTACTATAAATATAATCCACTATCACCTTTAAATCATTCTGGTTTCGATATTGTGGTGGCAAAGCTGCATCAGCCACCATGACGAGACAAGTACCTACAACTAAAGTACTCATTATCACTCTATTTATTTTCATAATTTCACCTCTTAATTCTTACGATGGGATCACATGATTAATATTAGACCACTATGGAATAGTCTGAGTGTTGAAATGATGATATAGATTGAGAAATCTCGTAATATTATTTCAATGATGATTTTGCCAAAGCCGTTATTATTAAAGACCTTCAAATTATTTGAGAATCTACCACTAACTGTTAAGGAATCAAGAATCAGTGACTAGCCAAAGTGATTCTTGTACTATTCCATGCTAATTAAGCACTCAATGGAATAAACAATAGAATGACAATTAAAGTAGGAATTAACGGCTTTGGTCGTATGGGACGACTAGGTTTTCGTGTGGGCTGGGCAATGTCTGATTATGAAATTATCCGCATCAATGAAACAGCAACCAATGCAGAAGGCTCCGCACATTTACTTAAATTTGACTCAGTTCATGGCACTTGGGATTCTGACACAGGATTTAATGGTAGTGACACTTTAACGGTTGATCAGCAATCATTACACTATTCTAGCAATGTGACTATTACAGAAACGGATTGGTCTGAATGTGATATCGTGATCGAAGCAACGGGAAAGCACCACAAACAGCCTGAATTATTAGATGAATATTTCAAGCAAGGGGTGAAAAAAGTCATTGTTGCCGCTCCTACAGAGGGCGCTTTAAATATTGTTTATGGAATCAATGATAATCTCTATGATGTTGCTAAACATGACCTACTCACAGCAGCCTCATGTACCACTAACTGCCTTGCTCCTGTCATTAAGGTGTTACTGGATAAAGTCGGCATCAAACATGGCTGCATGACAACGATTCATGATATTACCAATACACAAACCATTGTCGATAAGGGGCATACCGATTTGCGTCGCGCTCGCTCTTGTGGTCAATCATTAATCCCTACAACAACAGGCTCTGCCAAAGCGATCACTAAAATATTTCCAGAACTTGAAGGACGCTTAAATGGTCATGCTGTCCGTGTACCCATACTCAATGCTTCACTCACTGATCTTGTTATTGAAGCTAAGCGCCCTGTCACTATAGAAGAAGTGAATGGTTACTTTAAAGAAGCGAGTGAAAATACACTAAAAGGTATTCTTGGCTATGAAGAACGCCCTTTAGTATCAGTAGATTATTGTAATGACCCACGCTCTTCAATTATTGATGCGCCTTCAACCATGGTGGTGAATGGCACTCAGGTAAAAGTTTATATTTGGTACGATAATGAGTGGGGCTATGTTAACCGAATGATGGAATTAACGGCAAAAGTTGCTGCCAGTCTGAGTTAAACAATTAGAGGATTTATAGAGCAATCTATTGAGTTTAAAGGAAAACATATTGACCTTAGTGGCTCATTCTGATCAAATACCTTGCATTATGTCCATTGGTAATGAAGTGTCAGCATTACCACTAAAAACATTCCTTGATAACGAGAATATAATGCGACTGCCCAATATTATTACTTTATGTTTCCCTCTATTAATCCTATTTTCAACCAATACAAGTTTAGCAAAAGAGTCCGATTGGATGTTTATCATTCCTGATAATATTCAGAAGAAGAATCGAAATAATTATGCTGAACGTAGCTATATTGTCTTTTCCTATTTTCTTAATAGGTCACTAGAACTTGGGGGGAAAGAAGATTTTGAAGCCGTCACTCAACGTGTAAGAAATCGCATTTTTTGGAAACAGAGTAGACGGAAAAAGAATCTTTTTGTTGATGCTTTCCATCGTTCCTATCCAACGCTTAAACACTATCAACTACCAGACGAAGTACCTCATATGGTATTACTCATTCCCTACTTAGAGTCACTGTGGCACTCCAAAGCAGGCAACCCTCGCAAAGATTATGGCTATTGGCAGTTGCTTAACTCGATTGTAAAAGAGATAAAAGAACTCCCCACAACGCCTCATTATTTAAGATCGATGAGTATTAATAGAATACGCACACACCACAAGTACAGTACAAGAGTTGCCTTATTGCATTTGCGACGTTATTACTTTTACTTCAATAAAGTGGCTAATTTCAGTAAAACAGATGCATGGCTACTTTCTATTACTTCTTATAACTGGGGGTCTGGCAATGTAAAACGCCTGCTTCAGAAGATGAAAAGAGAAGGCATTGAACTAAATTTTTCAAACTTCTATCACACTCTATATCAGAAGCAATCACTTAACCCAGAGGATAGATCACTACGATCTGCTGTTGAATACCTGCCACATCTTTGGAATATTTCACAGGTTATTCGAGCTAAAAAACATTATCGTTAATATTCAATGCCTGAAAATTCTCATTTTTCAGGCTCAGAATACTAGGTATTTTTCTTGTGTTAGATGCTATCTTATTCATATATGATTTTTGATAACCATCATTAACCTTCTATTCTAAAATCAGCTTGAAGTTTCAACCAGTGAATTTCAAGCTTCTTTTTATGCTCTTCATACATCGGCAGATTTTTTAATACTTCAGGTCACAAGGTTCGTGCCTTTTCCATTGTATCATCAAGATGAAACTTAATAATATGCCATGGAATCTCCACTTTATCAGCCCAGTGATGAAAATGCTTTTCTGTCACCACAAACCATTTTTTTGTTTTAGCAAGGTTCAAGGCGTATTCTATTTCATTGTTGATATAAACGCACCACTCATTTATTAATCCCTTAGCCAATCTTTCCAAGGATCATCAGCAAGCGAAGAGGCTTCAAACTGTTGAGGGATGGTTTTGATGAACTTACCATCCGCATCACCTATGAAACAGCTCTTGAGCATTTTGATACCTTACCAAGAGGATAATATTTTAAAACCTTAAGCCAATAAACTCGATTATTCAATATGACTTAAACCTCTTTCAAAAGCAGAAAGGCTAGAGCGTGACATCAGTACTAGCTTTTTCTCTGACTTTTTACAATATTGTTTAATAATACCCATCGCCTCATGACTAATACAATCTAGCGGGCACATAATCGTATCCGCTTGCAATAAGGTTGATTTGAGCTTATGTATGCCATCATTTTTGCCGTTATGATGAATGAGGCGACCATTTTTTTCTTTAATAATTTGTTTGAAATGTCCACATTGCTTTTCTCTACCGCCCACATATAAAATACACTTTCCTTTGAGATCATTTTGCTGACAATATTCGGCAGAGTTGCAGCTAGCCGCACAAGCGGGTGTATTTTCACCATTGTGTAAGCTAGAAAGTTGAGAGCGAAGTTGATGGTTTTCAGCTAATAGTTGATTATTTTTTTCTGAAAAAGCTTGATTCTTCTCTTCTAAAGATTCTATCTTATGATCAATTGCACTATTAGCAAAAACAAAAGGTGTATAATCTTTTGTTGCTAGTGGAGTGCTACTTTTGGCAACTTTCAGTGCATTTATTTCTTGCTGCAACTGAGCTAGCTCTTTTTTATGCTGTTGGATTACCTTATCTTTTTGGCTTAAAGTGTCTTGATTCTTCTTTAAAGATTCTTCACGTTGTTGTTTTAAAAACTGATTGCGAGCATGTAAAATTTTTAGCTCCTCACGGTTTACTCGTATAGAAGTTCCTTTAAGATGTGACAACATATGCACTTCACCATAAGCCTTACTAAGTAACTCCTCGCTACTTTGTGGATGAGTCAGTAAAGCCCAATAAGCTCCCGCAATAGAACCTATTTTGAGGTGTTTTTTCCACAATTCCGCTATGGCATCATTCTCTGATACAGCCATAAATTCACGAATAATCAGCTTATATTTCGTATCCAATATTTTTTGTAAGCGACGATTAGCATAACAACGCTCCTCTGCAATTCCCACAAACAAGCGATGCACATCATAATCAGACAGCCGTTGTTTGGGGTATAGTTTGGCCTTTTTACGAATTTTATTTAATTCATCAATGCTAATACAGGTGCCAATAATGCTACAACTGTAACGATGTGGAAGCTTAATTAATGGAGTTCTAAACATATTGAAAGCCTTGATTAATTTAAAACAGGAGTGAAGGTAATATTGAGATAATCGACTAGCCATTCTTTTGTTGTCTGTGGTTTAGATTTATTGCTGGGTCTTTTTTGAGGAGTATCTTGGAGTCTGCGATTGATTTGTCGCTGTGTTTTCACTGAATTATAGGCATCATTGATTTGCTGATTAAGCTCAAATCGTGTGTAAATAAGTAGTAAATCCATCACCACTTCCTTGACAACTAGTGGATCTGAGGAATAGAGGTCTTTGGTGTAAATTTCTCCAGTAGTGAGAATAGTATCCAGTAATTCACCTTCGATAATAGCGAGAGTGTCGTTAGTGGATTGGTTATAAATAGTGATCTTTGGTGATGTTCTTTCTAACCATGCATTAATACAAATAGTCATTGGGGATACCTCTAGTTTTATTAATATATCTAAATGATAATCATTATCAATTGCATTGTAAAGGTCTATTTTTAAATATTTTAAGTAATGAATGTGTCAAGGCTATTTTGAAGTGATGTGCTAACAAGGGAAGGAGACTTCAGCCTGTTAAATAATGGATTAAAGTTTAGGCGAGCCTTTAATATACATGACGATGAATTGTTTGGTGTCTCAATCACTAAAAGCCCGTTTATTATCGATAACAGACTGTGACCAAAAAATGATACTTATCGCATAACCCACTGATATTATTATCTAAATAATAATAAACCTCCAACAGCAATACTTGTTCAAAATCTCAATGGAAGTATCACTGTTTCAGTTATCAATTTAAATGGAATGGTTAGTTTTTTAGCTTATCCGTTAGTATGCCATTTTCACCTAATGTATAACGACTAAAATCTTTTGCTAAGAATAGACTCCCTTTAAATACAGCTTTAGCCTCACTTTCTATTTCGAAAATATTATTTTTAGCTGATGGCTCTTCTTGGTATCGCGGACTAAAGTGTGTTAAAACCAAATTTTTAAGCCCTATATTTTCCGCAAACTCTGCAATTTTAAGAGCAGAGGAATGCATTGGTCCATTACCAATTTTTAAAAAGTCTTTATGTGTATAAGTTGCCTCATGAACAATGACATCGGCTTTAACCGATTTTTCTTTAAGTAAATCAGGTTGGTCATTATCACCACAGACTATAATTTTTTTACTCGTTTTCAGTGTTTCTGTATACTCTATCGCTTTATGCTTTTTATTGTTAAATTCTATATCTTTTCCTGACTGCAAAATACCCCAATAAGGAGCAGGTGGTATTCCTACTTTTTTTAGCTTAGTGATATTTAACTTAATCGTTGCTGTATTTAACTCAAAAACATAAGCAAATGAAGAAACTCTATGTGATAAAGCAATAGATGATACCTTAAATGTACCGATTTTTTCTTCATCAAGTTTATCTACATTTACAAACAGTAACTCATAGGGAAGATGTAGCTCTGTTATTGAGTTTACGGCTTCAATATAATCAAAAACTTCTTGTGAGCCAACAATAGTTAATGCTTCTTTCCTTCCTCCCATTCCTGCACTAGCAAGTAAACCAGGTAAACCATAGCAATGATCACCATGAATATGCGTTATAAATATCGCCTTTAACTTATTTAAAGAAAGCTTTGTTTTTAGGATTTGATGTTGTGTTCCTTCTCCACAATCAATTAAGCACCACTCTTTTTTATCTATTTCTTTTACCACCACCCCTGATACATTTCTTGTTTTAGTGGGCGTGCCAGAAGATGTCCCTAGAAATATTAATTCCATAACCTGTCTAATCTCTTGTTTTTACTATTTTATTGTTTTACTCAAAAGTATTTAATAAGTTTTATGTGTAATGAGTTATGTCGTTTTAAAGTCGATAGCTGTGAAATCTAAGACTTGATGCAAAGTTGAATTTAGAAAGAACGATAAATCAGACTTCAGTTGATCAAAGCCCGCCAAGCGATAGTACTCAAGTGACGGGCTAGCCTTAACTAAATAGTGATCGATACAAACTCTTGCTTCTTCTGAATCAACTTAAGCTTAATGACCGCACCATATCGATCAACAACAGAAGCCAATACGATAATACTCACACCTGATATTGCTAGACCTAACCAACCTGAGTTAAATACCATACTCAAAATCTCGCTACCATAAAGAATGGGTAATATCAGCATCATAACAGTCGATAAAATGATATTGAAGGTCGAACGTAAGTAGTAAGCAACAGAGAAAATAGCAAGACCAGCAAACAAGGCGATAACAAAGGTTAAGGCGCTTTCAAAAAACAGATGGTTCAAAGTTAATGCAACCGCCATCACTATCGAACCAAGATTGTAAACAACTCTTTGCATCGTCCAATGATCAGCTCGTAGATAAACATCGACACAACTAGCAATGAATATCATCGTAAAAATAGGTGTAATCAATACTGAGGGCACACTGACTAGCTCGATTGACACCCACAAGGCACCGATCAAACCCAGTGCTAATGACAAGCCATTAAGCAATGTATTTTTTGTGTTTTTTGTTGATAATGAGACTTGACGAATCATGATATAAGTCGTTGCAAACATCATCAAGATTGCTAAGTTATCGACTTCATACCAAAATAAGCTACGTAATACAAAAACCATCAAGGGGGCAAATAAAATAATACGAGCAAATTTACCTTCTAGTGTTTTTCCATTGGATAAAATGGCTTGAGCAGAACCTTTTTTTGATAAAAAATATCCCATCGCGAGTAATACTGCCAAGGTAATCGCTAAAATAAGACTAGGGTCACGTAAAGGCAATAATAAAAGAATATTAAGACCAAAATACCAAAGGGTTAACTGCTTTGCCGCAGGACGAGAAAGCACTGAAAATGAAAAGTAAGCAAGAGGTAGCAATAACACAATACTACCAATACTTGCTAACACCAACGTTCCTACATCACTAGGAACCCACTTAGCATAAGTAGCATAGTCTGCAACAGGTGTGTCCAAATGAAAAACTGCATAAAATAATGCCCCCAAAGTAGTAAAATTAACCGCCATGGAAACCAAGCCTAAACCAAAGAATAAGCGGGCGCTTTTGTTTTCCTTTAAACCTTTAAACATCACAAAGCCAGCAGCGGCTAATAAGGTTGTCTGTAGCAGCATCAGCAAAAATAGCTCTATATCACTGCTATCCCCCCAACCCTGCATTAAAAAGACTGACATTGACGCTAAAACACCAATAGCACCAACGATACGCATTAACTCTGAAATAGTTGCAAATTCTTTAATTGCCTTCCCTGCACTTTCGAGCAAAGAGGGGGTATTACTATAAGTGACTGACTTATTCATTTGGATTCTCCTTATTATTTATTTTTTAATGCATCAAGTTCGGCACGCAACGTACTCTCTGATTCTTGCTCAGAAAATTCTCTATCTAACGCATCATAATGCTGATCATCCATCTCATCACTAGTAAATGCTGTTTTAGCAATCGAGATTTCCCAACGATCAAAAGCATCATCAATATCACCATACGAACCACCCGAAACAGCGGCGGCAACACGCTGAGCATCTGCCATTGCTTCTTTAGACTTCATTAGATGGCGCTGTTGACTAATTTCATTCGTTCGTTGTTCTATCTTTTTTTGTTGTGATGCAAGCTTATGTTCTGTTTGGCTATGTTGTTCTAAACTAGCATTTAATCGGGTGATTTCATCACGACAGTGTCGTCTACGATGTAAACAAGCTAAAGCTTTCGCTTCATCCATATCAGCACAACGGCTAGCACGTTCAGTCCACTTTATTTCATCATCTTTTAAGCCCTGTAAGTGCTGACGCATTTGCTCACCATCTCGCTGTACTCGACATAAACGCACTTTAGTTTCTGCGGCTGCATGTTGTAAATCATCTAACATAGAAGCAACAACTGCATCATGGTTTTCTACTTGACTCACCGCTCTATCAACCGATGACAAGACAGTGGAAGAAATACGTTTAAATAATTGCATGGCTGATCCTCTTATATATTATGTAATTAAGACTTATTATAACCATTGGTACAAAGGAATAAACTCAACCCGCTGATGTATATTACTATTGAACTATTAGTATTATTATTCAGTTCTTTTAAAGACAAAAATCACTATGGCACGCTCACAACGCTTAATCCAAACACTGAAACAACAGCTCAAAGTACGCAAAATAACCTATCGAAAACTAGCAGAACAACTCAATTTAACGGAGTCAGCAATCAAACAAATGTTTGCTAGTAACAACCTATCATTAAAGCGTCTTGATGATATATGTGAAATACTCGATTTAGAACTCACTGATTTAGCAGCAATAACGGATGACAGCACGCCCAAGCTATCGCAGCTTTCATTAGAAAATGAAAAGAAGCTTATTAGTGATACACGTTTACTATTAGTCGCCTATTGCGTAATGAATGGCTGGAGTCTTCAGGAAGTTTATAAGTATTATGAAATATCAAAAGCAGAGTGTATTCATTATCTTGCACAACTTGATAAGATGAAAATGATTGACTTACAAGTCAATAATCGGGTGCGCTCACTAATCTCTCATAACTTTGAATGGCACCCCAACGGCCCCATAGAAAGCTTTTTTCGTAAACAAGTACAAACACAATTTTTTAATAGTGATTTTAGTGGTGAAAGTGAATTAAGATTGGTGAAAAATGGTGGGATTAGCATGGAATCAATACATAAATTAAATGATCGACTCAGTGCTATTGGTGATTTATTTGAAGAGTTAAATCATGAAGATAGTAAAAAATCATCACGACAACGTAATGGTACAACGATGGTACTGGCCATTAGGCGCTGGGAGTTTCAAATCTTTCGGAAGCTAGAACGTCAATCCAATAAAAAAGCCTCTTAATCTAAGACTAAGAGGCTTTCTTTTGACAGGCTAAAGCCCATCCTACATGAGTGATTACTTATTTAGTTGCTACGCTACGAGAAGCTCTTTTACGCTCAGTTTCTTTCAAGAAACGCTTACGAATACGAATACTCTCAGGAGTTACTTCAACTAACTCATCATCATCAATAAACTCAAGCGCCTGCTCAAGTGTCATGCGAATAGGCTTGGTTAAGATTAAATTCTCATCCGTTCCAGCGGCACGAATATTGGTTAATTGCTTAGCTTTTAGAGGGTTAACCACAAGATCATTATCACGTGCATGGATACCAATGACCATGCCTTCGTAAACTTCTTCAGCATGTCCAAGGAATAATTTTCCACGCTCTTGTAAGTTAAACAGTGCATAAGCAAGTGCCTTACCCTGCCCTTTAGCGATTAATACACCATTGTTACGTTGACCAATTTCACCCGCTTTGTATGGACCATAATGATCATAAGAATGATAAAGCAAGCCTGTTCCTGATGTCGTTGTCATAAACTCAGTTTGGAAGCCAATCAAGCCACGTGAAGGAATGATATATTCCAAACGTACACGACCTTTACCATCTGGCTCCATGTTTTTTAACTGTCCACGGCGCTCACCAAGCTTCTCCATGATCGGACCTTGATGGTCTGACTCAACATCAACCGTTAGGCTTTCGTAAGGTTCTTGCATTTCACCATCGACTTCACGAATGATCACTTCAGGACGAGAAACCGCGACTTCAAAACCTTCACGACGCATATTTTCAATTAAGATACCAAGGTGTAACTCACCACGACCAGAAACTCTGAATTTATCTTTATCATCCATGTGCTCAACACGTAATGCAACGTTATGAAGTAGCTCTTCTTCAAGACGCTCTTTAATATTACGTGAAGTAATAAATTTACCTTCTTTACCTGCGAAAGGTGAATTATTGACTTGGAAAGTCATGGTAACCGTTGGCTCATCAACCGTTAGCGGTGGCAATGCAACCACATTATCAGGATCACATAAAGTATCTGAGATATGTAGTTCATCCATTCCAGTAAAGGTAATGATGTCTCCTGCCTGTGCTTCTTTGACTTCAATACGCTCTAAACCATGGAAACCATGGATTTGTAAAATACGACCATTACGAATTTTACCTTCGGTATCAATCACTTTTACCTGACTATTTTTTGTGACCTTACCCTGTTTGATTCGACCAATACCAATTAAACCAACGTAAGAGTTATAATCTAATGAGCTGACTTGTAATCTAAAAGGTGCATCAGGATCAACATCAGGATGAGAAACATTGTCGACAATACTCTGCAACAATGGGTTCATATCACCTTCTCTAACAGACTCTTCTAGTCCTGCATAGCCATGAAGTGCTGATGCATAAACAACGGGGAAGTCTAACTGCTCATCCGTTGCGCCTAAGTTATCAAATAAATCGAACGTTTGATCGAGTGCTTTATGTGGATCAGCACCAGGACGGTCAATTTTATTAATAACAACAATCGGCTTAAAGCCCATTGCAAAGGCTTTTTGTGTTACAAAACGTGTTTGTGGCATAGGCCCATCAACGGCATCAACAATTAATAGTACGCTGTCCACCATTGAGAGAACGCGTTCTACTTCACCACCGAAATCGGCATGTCCTGGAGTGTCCACAATATTAATACGGTAGTCCTTCCATGTGATCGCCGTATTTTTGGCAAGAATTGTGATACCACGTTCTTTTTCAATATCATTAGAGTCCATCATTCGTTCGCCATGGTCTGCGCGATCACCTAATGTACCTGACTGTTTTAATAACTCGTCAACGAGTGTTGTTTTACCATGATCAACGTGGGCGATGATGGCGACGTTTCTTAAATTCTCTATCACAATGCTGTGCTCGGTTTTCGTAAAAGTTGCGCGATTATACTCTTCTTATCTATATTAGTACATCGCTATTAAATGATGATTTATAACATAATGACCATTTTTGTCGCTGATTTGTCACTGATTTTGTATTGACACCCTATATGACTGGCGGTAATGTTCTCAAATCTTCTGTAACTTTGCGAAGGAATGCACCTTGCAGTTACAACTATTTAATATAAAAAAAATGGAAACAATATGACTCCCGTAAAAGTTGGCTTATTAGGACTTGGTACTGTTGGTGGCGGTACTGCTGCTGTCTTAAATCGTAATGGTAAAGAGATTGCACGCCGTGCAGGACGAGCGATTCAAGTTGAAGTGGCGGCAACTTTAGAACCTAATCGTGCCAAAGAATTAGGGCTGGATATTGGTATTACTGATGATGCTTTTAGTATTGTTAATGACCCTGAAATTGATATTGTTGTTGAATTAATTGGAGGTTATACCTTATCAAAAGAATTAGTCTTACAAGCGATTGAAAATGGCAAACATGTGGTCACAGCCAATAAAGCCTTAATTGCACTACATGGTAATGAGATTTTTACTAAAGCCCAAGAAAAAGGCGTTATGGTTGCCTTTGAGGCTGCAGTAGCAGGCGGTATTCCAATTATTAAGTCATTGCGTGAAGGTTTGTCAGCAAACCAAATCGAATGGATTGCAGGAATTATCAATGGTACGGGTAACTTTATTCTTACTGAGATGCGCGATAAAGGTCGTGCCTTTGATGATGTCTTAGCAGAGGCTCAGGCACTGGGCTATGCAGAAGCAGACCCTACTTTTGATGTAGAAGGTATTGATGCAGCACATAAGCTGTCGATATTATCAGCAATGGCATTTGGTATCCCGCTACAGTTTGAAAAGACTTATACTGAAGGTATTACTAAAATCACGCCACAGGATGTGGAGTATGCTGATGAACTGGGTTATGCCATCAAGCATTTAGGTATTACTCGTCGCACAGAAGCAGGAATTGAGCAACGCGTTCACCCTACGATGATTCCAAAGACGTGCTTATTAGCCAATGTTAATGGTGTTATGAATGCTGTTTTAGTTCATGGTGATGCTGTTGGACCTACGCTTTATTATGGCGCAGGCGCAGGTGATGAACCGACGGCTTCTGCGGTCGTTGCGGATATTGTTGATGTTGTTCGTGCGATGACTTCTGATCCTAGCAATCGTGTACCCCATCTTGCCTTCCAGCCTGATCAATTAGCGGATATACCCGTCGTTGATATTAAGGAAATCACGACCGCTTATTATTTGCGTCTTTGTGCTTTAGATCAACCCGGTGTCTTGGCATCTATCACGAAGATTATGGGCAATAGTGATATCAGTATTGAAGCCTTTATCCAAAAAGAACCTCAAAATAATGCTAAGAATGTCGATATTATCTTACTCACTCAACGTGTAAAAGAAGGCAATATGGATAATGCCATCGAGCAGATCGAAGCATTAGATGTGACTTGTAGTAAAGTGACGCGTATTCGTGTGGAAAGTTTGAAGTAAGTTTTTAATGACTACATTTCTGTTTTTTTGGAAATGTGGTTGTTATTTAATATTTTTTATCAGCAATTGTCTTTTCTACTCTTTGCAAGTGATGTACTTATTCATGTGCATCTAACTTAATGAATGCTTCCAGCCCTTATTTTTAATAATAATGCCTTATATCACTGAGACTATTATTGATACAACCTACCTTATAACCGCTTTACAAGCCCAACAATCCACTTTTATTGCACTTTTTTATTGACTAACTACCCAAAGACTAAGGAATTAGGTTAGAATATGCCGTTTTCATTCTGGCGCATTGTATCCAGATTATTCTTTAAATGAAGAATAGACTATAAATACAATATCTTACAAACAACAGTAATAATTATTTTAGAGCAAGGAATCATGACCGACTTATCTCACTACCGCAACATTGGAATATTTGCCCATGTTGATGCGGGTAAAACAACGACTACCGAACGTATCTTAAAACTTACAGGTAAGATTCATAAGACGGGTGAGGTGCATGACGGAGAAGCAACTACAGACTTCATGGATCAGGAGCGTGATCGTGGTATTACTATCCAGTCTGCTGCTACTTCATGTTTCTGGAAAGAACATCGTTTAAATGTTATCGACACACCGGGACACGTTGACTTCACTATCGAAGTTTACCGTTCTCTTAAAGTGCTTGATGGCGGTGTGGGTGTTTTCTGTGGTTCTGGTGGTGTAGAACCACAATCTGAAACTAACTGGCGTTATGCCAACGAGTCAGAAGTTGCACGTATTATCTTCATCAACAAGCTAGACCGTATTGGTGCTGACTTCTTTCGTGTTGTTGATCAAGTGGAAAATGTACTTGGTGCAAATCCATTGGTTATGGTTATGCCCATTGGTCAAGAAGATGAATTCAACGGCATCATCGATCTACTTTCACGTAAAGCATGGATGTATACCGACGATGAAGACACGATGGCATACGAGATCACTGATATCCCTGAGGATATGAAAGAAGAAGCTGAACTATGGCGTGCTAAGTTAATCGAGACTGCGGTTGAGATGGATGATAATGCAATGGAGCTGTATCTTGATGGCGAAGAGCCTGATATGGAAACTATCAAGCAGTGTATCCGTACGGGTACACGAAAACTTGAGTTCTTCCCAACGTATTGTGGTTCTGCCTTTAAAGACAAAGGTGTTCAATTAATACTAGATGCGGTCATTGATTATCTTCCTAGCCCAACAGAAGTTGATCCTCAACCAGAAGTAGACGAAGAAGGTAATGAAACAGGTACATTTGCTATTGTTGATCCTGACAAGCCATTCCGTGCTTTAGCATTCAAAATCATGGATGACCGTTTTGGTGCGCTAACCTTTATCCGTATTTACTCGGGTCGCCTAGAAAAAGGCATGACAGTGCTTAACTCCTTTACGGGTAAAACAGAGCGTATCGGTCGTATTGTTGAGATGCATGCTGATTCACGTATCGAGTTAGATTCTGCGCAAGCGGGTGACATTATTGCTGTAGTGGGTATGAAAAATGTTCAAACGGGTCACACATTATGTGATCCTAAGAACCCAGCAACACTAGAGCCTATGGTATTCCCTGATCCTGTTATCTCTATTGCTGTTGCACCAAGAGATAAAGCAGCTTCTGAGAAAATGGGCATTGCAATTGGCAAAATGGTTCAAGAAGATCCTTCTTTCCGTGTTGAGACGGATGAAGAAAGTGGCGAGACGATTCTTAAAGGAATGGGCGAGCTACATCTTGATATCAAGATTGATATACTTGCTAATACACATGGTGTTCTCGTTGATGTGGGTAAGCCTCAAGTGGCTTATCGTGAAGCAATCACTCAGCTTATCGAAGATAGCTACACACATAAGAAGCAGTCGGGTGGTTCTGGTCAATACGGTAAGATCGACTATATCATTGAGCCTAATGAAGTCGGTGCAGGTTATGAATTTGAGTCAAAAGTAACGGGTGGTAATGTTCCTAGAGAATTCTGGGCTGCTATCGAGAAAGGCTTTAAAACTAGCATGGTAACAGGTGTACTAGCAGGCTTTCCAACAGAAGACATGAAAGTAACACTCATGGATGGTGCTTATCACGCTGTTGACTCATCGGCGCTTGCCTTTGAAATCGCAGCAAAAGCAGCCTATCGTCAATCTGTTCCTAAAGCAGCACCTCAGCTAATGGAGCCTATTATGGCAGTTGACGTGTTTACTCCTGAAGATCACGTAGGTGATGTTATTGGTGACCTTAATCGTCGTCGTGGCATGATCAAATCACAGGAGTCTGGTGTGACAGGTGTTCGTATTAAAGCGGATGTAGCACTCAGCGAAATGTTTGGCTATATTGGTGATTTACGAACAATGACTTCAGGTCGTGGTCAGTTCTCTATGGAGTTCTCACACTATGCAGCATGTCCTAAGAATGTTGCTGAGGATGTTATCAAGGAAACGATTGAGCGCAACGCCGCTAAGAAGTAAAGTACCTCGTTAAATTTAAAAGCCCCCTCTGGAAGACTTTCTAGTAGGGGGCTTTTTTTTGGGTGGGGTATTGTGAAGATTACGATAGTAATAAAGACGGTGATTTTTAAAATATTTTTGCTTGCTTCTTTGTAGATCAACAATAAAATTGATGACAATATATATATTATTTTAGACTTTTAATTGTTTCAATGCTTAATCCCGTTTTTTTAGCAATAATATCGA
>JAGLEV010000068.1 GCA_023144895.1 Thiotrichaceae bacterium | reverse complement strand
ACCTATGATAAACAGATTGGATAAAGTCATCAAAGTCATCAAATTCATTTTGTTGTGGAAAAGCACTTACAATTTCAAGAAACGCCTTGCCGGGTAATTCAGGGTTAAATGAATCATTCGTTGACTCTAAATTAACGTGACCATCCTTAAGCGGTGTGAGCATCAGGGAGAGAATTTCGAATAAATCTTCATCGCTCGTGTTTTCATTCACTTGAGGCTGATATTTTGCATATTGAGAAGCCCAATCTACATGGCGCTTATCAAAAAATGCATAATAATCATTAAAGCTATGCCAAAAATGATCAAAAATATTATTAGCCGTTGCTGTCTTGATTAAGCGATTATCTAAGCAACTCTCTGGTAGTTTATCTAAACGCTGAAGACTTATCTTAAAAGCCGATACATCAATATTTTCTATCAAAAGAGTGTTTTTCTTATTTGAAAGCGTTGTTGCATCAAAAGCTATTTGTATTTGAGGTAGGCTATCTATAGTCGATGAGGCATCTAGGCAAGTCTCACGAGTGAACTGGTAAAGTTTTGTAGCTTTTCCATTACTATCTACTTTATAGACATCACCATACCCAACTCTCTCCCATAAACCTTTTTTAGTTAAGTTGGCGGGTTTTGAGTCTACTCCACAGCCTGTTAAGGAAAAAGTGAATATAAATAGCGTGATGAGTAGCGCCTTATTCGAGTTATTATGTTGACGGATATTTTTTTTCATTACTTTCTCTTTGTTTATAATTAATTCAAGGGAAATTGTAATGTAGCTACTTTGTACAGGCTGTTGGTGAATTGTTGTATATTTGTAATTGTTAACAAACTGATGATTATTGGGTAGTAACAACTTCAGAGACGTTTCTGTTACACCTAATTAGGTGTTTAGATTCATATGATCCTATCCTATCATGAGACAATACAAAATATTTAACAGGATTATTTGCAAGTTCTACCGAGAGGCATACAATGCAATCTTATTTAGATAATACATTAAAATCCAATGAGTACTCAGCCTCCTATACGCGAAATTCCTTATAACTACACTTCATTTTCTGATCGTGAGGTTATTTTACGACTGATTAACCAGCGAGCATGGGATATTCTCCAAGAGCTACGTCAAGCACGTGCTACGGGTATTTCAGCACACATGCTGTTAGAAATACTCGGTGATATGTGGGTGGTGCGCCGTAACCCCTATATTCAGGATGACTTAACTGAAAATCCCAAACGTTTGATCTCGCTTGTTAATACATTAGAGCAACGCGTTGATCAGATTAAGCAACGAGCAGCAGGGAATACACTGACATTAGAGCTGGTTGATTTAGTTTGCCAAGCGGTAGAACAATTCTCTCAGTGGCTACATGCTCAGCCAAAGCTACGAGACAAAGCGCGAAAGGCTTTTAAGTCGATTAAAACCAAGAGCCGCAACCTTTGCTTTGATGGTTTAGCACGGGTTTCTCATGTCACCGATGCAACAGACTGGCGTGTTGAATTGCCCTTTGTTGTCTTGACTCCTGATAGTGAAAGCGAGTTAGCGGATTTAGTTAAAGTCTGCATTGATCTAGGGCTTACAGTAATACCTCGTGGTGGTGGCACAGGCTATACGGGTGGGGCGATTCCACTTTATAGTGAAACGGCGGTTATCAATACAGAAAAGCTAGAGCAAATTTCAGCCTTGCAATATCGTGATGATATCGCTACGGCGGATAAAGTGCCTGTTGTGCGCTGTGGTGCAGGTGTGGTGACTAAGCGGGTTTCTGAATTTGCCCAGCGTTATGGCTTGGTTTTTGCTGTTGATCCCACTTCACAAGATGCCTCAACGATTGGTGGCAATGTTTCTATGAATGCGGGAGGAAAGAAAGCGGTGTTATGGGGCACAACACTGGATAATCTCGTTTCATGGAGAATGGTAACACCCGATGCAAAATGGTTAGAAGTGACACGTCTTAATCACAATATTGGCAAGTTACATGATCAAGAAACGGTTGAATTTGAATGTCAATATTATGAACGAGATGGTGTTACTCCTGAAGGAGAGCCAGAGTTATTGAGTTTTTCTGGTACTTTCTTTCGTAAAAATGGTTTGGGCAAAGATGTTACTGATAAATTTTTAGGAGGTTTGCCAGGAATTCAAAAAGAGGGCTGTGATGGTCTCATTAGTTCGGCTGAATTTATTCTTCATCGGATGCCAAATAAAGTTCGCACCGTTTGTTTAGAGTTTTATGGTACTGATTTGCATGAAGCGATTCCTGCCATTATTGAGGTAAAGGATTATCTCGATAGCGCTCAAGGTGTATTGCTGTCGGGTTTAGAGCACCTTGATGAACGTTATATTAAAGCAGTGAATTATACGCCTAAAAGCTCCCGTGGGCGCTTGCCAAAGATGGTGCTAATTGCAGATATTGTGGGTGATGATGAGCAGAATGTGGTGGCGGCTAGCTCACATGTTATACACCTCGCTAAAGAGCGCAAGGCTGAAGGTTTTATTGCTATTAGCCCAGAGGCACGCCGTCAGTTTTGGTTAGATAGAACACGTACCGCAGCGATTGCAGCTCATACTAATGCGTTTAAAGTCAATGAAGATGTTGTTATTCCCTTACATAATTTAGCACGCTATAGTGAAGCGATTGAGCGGATTAATATTCGTTTATCCATGAATAATAAGCTAATGATTATTGAGAAAATGGATGCGGCATTACAAAAAGATATGCCTGAATTGCGTCAATTACAGGGGCATGAAAGTAGTGCAGAATATGACGCTTTATTACAAGCAAAAATCACAACCGCAATCGATCATATACAGACCGTTAAAACACGCTGGGAAGATGTAATACAGTCCTTTGATGATGCTGCGGATCACTGTCATCATTTATTGTCAGAGGCTGAAATTGCGCTTATTCGTCCTGATGATTGCTTGATTAATTTATTACTACGCCGTGAATTGCGTATTTCTTATCATCAAGAAGTTGAAACAAAGTTGAGTAAAATTTTCAATGGTGGTGAGTTAGAAGTATTACGTACCACCATTAAGGCAATTCATAAAAAGGTCTTGTCGAGCCGTTTATTTGTTGCGTTACACATGCACGCAGGTGATGGTAATGTGCATACCAATATTCCTGTTAATTCCAATGATTATAAGATGATGCATGAAGCAGAACGGGTCGTTGATGAGATTATGCAAATAGCCGTTGATCTCGATGGTGTTATTTCAGGAGAGCATGGTATTGGACTCACTAAGATTCAATATCAGGACAAAGAGAGTATTGAAATATTTGCTCAATATAAAAAACGAATTGATCCAAAGGGGCACTTTAATAAGGGTAAATTAATGCCAGGATCAGGTCTGCAAGATGCTTATACCCCCTCATTACGGCTGGTTGAACGTGAGGCTTTATTGTTAGAGCATCATGCTTTGAGCCAGTTGAATGATGATATTAAAGATTGTTTGCGTTGCGGTAAATGTAAGCCTGTTTGTAATACGCATATTCCTCGTGCTAATTTATTGTATTCACCAAGAAATAAGATATTAGCAACAGGGCTTATTGTCGAAGCTTTTTTATATGAAGAGCAAACACAGCGAGGGATTGCTTTAAATCATTTTGCCGAAATGAATGATATTGCAGATCACTGTACTATTTGTCATAAGTGTTTGAATCCTTGTCCTGTGAATATTGATTTTGGTGATGTTTCGGTCAATATGCGGACAATTTTACGGGATCGTCAACAGAAAAAAACCAATCCGATCACATGGGCATCGATGCAGTTTTTGAATGTCACTGATCCTCGACAAATACGTGTTATGCGCGCTTTATTAATACGTTTTGGTTATTCGGCTCAGCGCTTTGGGCATACCTTATTTAAACGTCTTGGATTGTTAAAAAAGGGACTACCTAGCAATACGACTGAAAAGCCGACTCTGACAGAGTATGTTATTGAATTTGTTGATAAGCCTTTACCCGTTCAGCTTGAGGCAAAAACAATGCGTGCTTCACTGGGCTTGGAAGATAAAAAAGTAGTGCCTATCTTGAGTGATAAAACGAAAGAGGGTGGGGATTCGGTGTTTTACTTTCCTGGTTGTGGCTCAGAGCGTTTGTTTAGTGAAGTCGGCATGGCAACTCTGGCAATGCTATATGAAGTGGGTGCTACGACGGTATTACCACCAGGTTATCTTTGTTGTGGTTATCCTCAAAATGCAACAGGCTATAGTGAAAAAGGCTCACAGATTTCTACTGAAAACAGAGTGTTATTTCACCGCATTGCTCAGGCTTTACGTTATTTAGAGATTAAGACAGTGATTGTTTCTTGTGGTACGTGCATGGATCAGTTATTAAAATATGAGTTTGATAAAATATTCCCTCACTGTCGATTGTTAGATATTCATGAATATTTAGAAGAAAAACAAGTCGTCATGCAGAAGGTTGAAGGTGAGGAGGTTGAGTATCTTTATCATGATCCTTGTCACTCTCCGATTAAAACCACAGCACCCGTGCCCTTGATTTCAAAGCTTATGGATAAATCGGTAGAGCTTTCTGATCGCTGTTGTGGTGAGGCGGGGACTTTTGCAGTGAGTCGTCCTGATATTGCCAGTCAATTGCGCTTTAGAAAAGAGGAGTCAATTCTGCAAAATATTAAAAATGTCACAGAGCAAAGTGAAGCGACTGCCCCTAAAGTAAAAATGCTCACCTCATGCCCAGCATGTCAACAAGGCTTATCGCGTTATGTTGAAACGACAGGAGTTGAGGCTAGTTATGTTGTTGTGGAATTGGCTAAAAATCGTTTGGGTGAGCATTGGCAGGAAGCCTTTGTTGCGACAATGGATAGTGGTGGGATTGAGCGAGTGATGCTTTAGAATAAGTTTGTGTTGAACTTATGTATTTTTCATCATTAAGAGAGAAAAGAAAAGTGCATATTTCATGTCATGGACGGATTGATTTTAAACAAAGGTTTGTTTTACAGTTGAGTTACTTTGTCCCTATTTATAAGCTTGTTAGATTTGATGCTTGCATTCTGGGAGAAATTGACTAGCTTGAAAAAATTACACTTATACTCTGTATGACCTTTTACAAGACTGCTTACATCTATATTATTTATACCGTCAACCTCAATACTACAAGTTCCTATTGGGTTGCTCGCTAAAAATGTACTAGATTTATAGAGATACTTTAGAATTGAATCCTTGTTACTTTTATAGTTATAAATTTCACCTGAAACTGCAGTTTTAGCTATTTCCCAGTCTTTTCTTGTATTTCCAACAGCGCCTCCTAAAAGGTGAACATCTTTAATTATTTTATTATTATTTTTTGATAGTGCTTTTAGTGAAAAATAGATGACTCGTGCTCCTAGTGAATGCCCACAGAGTATAAATCTCTTATCCATTTTATGCATTTCTTTTGATAACATTTGACCCGTTTTACCTGCTTTTGATAAAGCGCCATACCATGGATTATTTGTTAATGTTAATATGTTAGATAGAATAGAACTTTTAGAAAATGAAAAAGCAGAAGATGAGATGTATTTGTAAATATCTTTAAGTCTTTTCGATTCCCAAGATAAATAGTACCATGGGTTATCTGGATATATTTTTTTTAGTTGCAACTCCCATTCTTTTGTATCAACATCATCCTGACTTAGAAAGCCATCAATAAAAACAACAACTTCTCCTTTGCCACTTTTTATTTTTCTTAATTCGAAACCTTCTACATCACCTAAAAAATTATTTGATAAATTATTTACAGCTGAAGTGGTGGTTAATTCACTTGTCCTTTCTTGTTCAGCACTATTCAGTGCTCCCTTATTTACATGGTTATTTTTCATAAGTTTAACGGTATTTTATTATCTAAGTGAAAGTAAAATAGTTAGCAGCAATAAAGTATAATTATTATTTGGAGCTACTAACTATTTGCATTAATTTTTAACCAAACCACTGATTGAGTATTTCTTTTGCTTGTTCTTCATGTTCTGGCTTTATATATGCAGCAACAGCAGCAATAGCAGCAACTAAAATTGCTAGATCATCAGAATAACCAACAAAAGGGACTATATCTGGTATAGCGTCAATAGGTGAAATAAAGTACCCAAGTGCTCCATAAATAGTGCCTTTAGCCCATATAGGAGTGTCGGCATCCTGAGCAGAATAATACATTTTCAAAGCGGGCTTAAGTACAGCTTCACCAGCAGACAGAGCATACCCTTTTACTTTTTCCCAAAAGCTATCATCTGAATACTCTTTTTCGTCTTCTATATTTTTATCTAGGACTTTCATGATATTTCTCATTTTTATTTAATTTATACACTCATGTATTGAATCTATCAAATGATTATTATTTTAGAAAAAATATTAGCTAATAACTATTCAAATAGAGAGACAATATAGCTGCTTAGTATAATGATGGTTATTTTTCATATCAATAAAGTTCAGACTAGTGAGAGGGATCTACAAAATCTAATGGCAGAGATGTGTCATCCTTATCCGTCTGAGAAGGCAGACTAGAGTGTTTACTATTCTTTCTTGTTTTTCTTTCTAAAAAAATAGACCAGATCTGTTCCATTATGAGCATGGTTCATACAAAAAGTTAAGTATCACAGGCGATGATAGCACTTACTTAGCTAAACACACTGATAGTGTACGTATTTAATCCGTACAATTTGACATAGTGGCAAAAAAACTCTATTGTTATAGCATAAAGCAAATATGATTATGAAGGAGGGAAAGATGGCTACTGCACGTCTTGATATGAGATTAAACGAAGATATAAAAGCAAAAGCAGAAAAAGCATCAGCTCTGCTTGGTATGAGGACTCTAACGGAATATGTTGTTAATTTAATAAATAATGATGCAACAGAAGTTATTGCTCAACATGAATCTATGACTGTAAAAAATGACTTATTTGATCAATTTATGGAGTCATGTGAAAAAATAGATGAGCCTAATCAAAATTTAATTGATGCACTTGCATTTACCAAAGCTCTAGAAAATAAATGAAGCAAAGCATAAAATTTATTGAGCTTAGTAAGACTCTCCATGATCGAGAAAGCTTTGATTGTGGAGAAAAAGAGCTAAATATATTTATAAAAACTCAAGCATCAAAGCACATGCAAGTAGGCATTAGTAAAACAATGGTGCTAGTTGATAATGCAATAGAAATTGATGGTAAAAGCCCAATTTGTGCATTTTATACTATTGCTCCTACATCTATAAAAAGGGAGTCTTTACCTAAGGATCTAGCAAAGAAATTACCACATTATCCTGTTCCTGTGTTTCTAATTGCCCAATTAGCTATTAACCAACAATATCAAGAAAAGGGGTTAGGAAAGGTAACATTGATAAAAGCATTAGAGTATTTATGGCAAGTAAATTCTCAAATGGCGGTATATGCAATTATCGTTGATTGTTTAAATGAAAATATAAAGACATTTTACGAAAAGTATGATTTTAAAGTTTTAGGGGAGCATAACAATAAAATTAGAATGTATATTCCAATGAAAGTTGTAAATAATTTATTTGGTGGAAAATATGAGTAACCTGCTAGACTTTATTTCCATTAAAAATAATCACCTAACACAAGGCGCTATACCTAGCTAAAATTAAACACATATCAATCAAAAGCATATTAAATACCAGTGATTCATGGCTTTGTAGAGCTACTCGCTGTTACTTTATCACTCAGTTAAAATATCAGTTAAAATAAAGGCTATACTATAAGTTGATATAGGTTTACTCTTTCTCTCGCTTCACTCGGGTACTGGCTTGTTACTCTTCTGATAAACAATAAATAGTGGTTTTTTCTCTAAATGCCACGATATATTGTTGTTCTAGAACCGCTCTACTCCAGCGCCTTCCATATGGATATACTTATGAAAACCCTGCTTAAACTGGTTTTTATTCTGACATTGATTAACACCTTTGCTTATGCTGATAAACTCACACGTGAAGAAGTGCCTGAGCCTTTAAAACCGTGGGTAGATTGGGTGCTTTATGGGCAAGAGCAACAGAGTTGTACTCATGCCTTTAATAATCAGAATCAACGTTTTTGTGCATGGCCATCAACCTTAAAAATATCAATCAATAAAGAGGGGGGAGAGTTCAGTCAGCAATGGCAGGTTATTACCGAAAGCTGGGTGCGTTTACCCGGTAATGATAAACAATGGCCTGAAGGTGTAGAGATAGATAGTGTCCCTGCCGTCGTACTGAAACACCATGGTTTCCCTGCGATTAAAGTCGCGGCAGGTGAACATCAGATTACGGGTGATTTCAACTGGGATAGTGTGCCAGAATCACTGATCATACCGCCACAAACGGGTCTGTTAACAATCTCTCGTGATGGCGTTAATATTGCCTATCCTCGTATTAATCGCCAAGGTCAATTGTGGCTCGATAAGTCAACTCAAGAAACAGCCATTGAGGATGCTTTAGATATTCAAATCTATCGTAAAATTAATGATGAAATCCCTATGCAGATCGAGACACGCTTGATTCTACAAGTCTCGGGTCGTTCACGGGATATAATTTTTCCACGTATCTTATTGGATGGCTTTACTCCATTGGCATTAGATAGCCCTCTGCCAGCAAGAATTAATCAAAATGGTGATTTACAAGTACAGTTACGTCCAGGAAAGTGGCAAGTTAACTTGCGTTCTTATCAGGCAAAACAAGTGGATAGCCTGACCCTACATGATCGAGGAAAGGATCAGCCGAGCCAAGAAGTATGGGTATTTGATGCTAAGCCAACATTGCGCCTAACCGAGATTACAGGAGTGGCGGCGATTGATGCCCGTCAAACACGACTACCTACCGATTGGCAACAGTATCCTGCTTACATGTTGACCTATAGTCAAACAATGAAAATTGCAACATTACAGCGAGGTGATGCCAATCCAGAGCCAAATCAGCTTCGTTTAAAACGTAGCCTGTGGATGGATTTTAATGGTGATGGCTATACCGTTGAAGATCATCTTCGTGGGCGAATGACTCGTGGTTGGCGCTTAGAAAGTAGTACTGAAATGGATTTAGGTTCTGCTTCTATTAATAATCAGCCACAATTTATCACCAGCTTAGGCTCTAAACAGCGTAAAGGCGTTGAGTTACGGAGTCGAGAAGTAGACCTGAAAGCAACCAGTCGTTACACCCAATCATTACGAGACATGCCGATTAGTGGCTGGGAACACGACTTTCAAAGTGTATCAACGGATCTTTACCTACCTCCTGGTTGGCGTGTATTTTCGGTTCATGGTACGGATGGAGTTCCCAACACATGGTTACAAAGTTGGACTTTATTAGACTTCTTTATGGTCTTAATTATTGCCATTGTGATCACCCGTTTATGGGGTTGGAAATGGGGCATTTTTGCCTTATTAACCATGGTATTATTATGGCAAGAAGACGGCGCTCCTAAGTTTATCTGGCTTAATTTATTGGCAGCCACTAGCTTGCTTCGTGTGCTACCTGAAGGTTGGCCAAAAAAGGTATTGTTCTGGTATCGTAATGCCACTTTATTAGCATTAGTCGTGATTGTATTGCCCTTTATTGTGACTCAAGTACGTTTGGCTTTACACCCACAACTGGGTGTTTATCCTAATTATAGCTCTCACTCTAATCATTATAGTAAGAATGACAGTGTCTTTGACGAGAGTAAAGATATGATGTCACTGAATAGTGAGATGTCACCAGTGGTAGCTCAGGAATCTCCGCGAATGAAAGCGATGCCTGCAAAACGGTCAGAAGGTTCATCTTATAGGAGACCTAAACCTCAGATAAAGAAGTTAAATCGTGTGAGTCAGATGATTGACCCTAATGCCAATATACAAACAGGGCCAGGTCTTCCGCAATGGCATTGGCAGAAGGTGAAATTACAGTGGAATAGTCCCGTGAAGAAAGGTCAAACGGTACATTTAAACTTAGTTTCACCAATGGTTAATCGTATTTTAAATATGTTACGGGTGGTTTTAGTGTTGTTACTTATTGCACGTTTATTACAAATTGTGAGTAATAAAAGCAAGCCACGCGGTAAGCGTGGTAAAGGCAAAGGTAAAAAAGGGGGCAGTAAGCGACTTCATCGTTTAAGCCGAACAACGGGGGTATTGCTGGTTTCGATCATGATGTTAACAATGCTACCTGATGATGCTAAAGCAGAATCTATAGCAAACAACGCACCCAGCACTTTATTTGATGAAGCCTTGTTAGCCACGTTACAGCAACGTTTGTTAGTCGCGGATCAATGTTTGCCACATTGCGCTCAAATTGAGCGCTTGCAACTCGCATTATCTGCCCAGCAATTAGAGGCTCGCTTTAAGGTTCATGCTGCTAGTGCCGTTGCCATCCCCTTACCAGGAAATAGAGAACAGTGGCAGGTAGTGAGTATTACCGTTGATGAAGAACCCGCACAATTATTGTCGCGTCAAAACTCTTCAGTACTTTGGTTGGGTGTTAAAAAAGGCTTACATACCGTGGTGATGAAGGGGAGTTTAGTGAATCAACCACAGATTCAACTCTCCTTACCTTTATTGCCTAATTATGTTGAGTGGCAGGGTGAAGGCTGGACAGTTGAAGGCATTCGTAAAAATCAAAAGCCTTCTCGGCAACTACAGCTTATTCGTACCAAAGCGATGGCGAACCGTGATAATGATGAGGCTAGTGAGAATAGTCACTTACTGCCCTTGCTTAAAGTTGAGCGCACCTTGCATTTAGGATTAGATTGGCAAGTTGACACCGTAGTGAGTCGCCTTTCACCGATAGGTACTCCCTTGAGTATGAAGATTCCTTTACTGAATAATGAATCAGTGATGAGTAATGTCTTTGAGGTTAAGCAAGGCAAAGTGATGGTTAACCTCTCCTCAACCCAGCAACAAGTGCAGTGGAAATCACAACTTCCAATGGGGGAGACGCTAGAGCTTATTGCGACACAGCAACGGGGTATTATCGAGACTTGGCAATTAGATGTCAGCCCTATTTGGCATGTGAATATTAGTGGTATTCCTGCCGTACACACACAAACAAACAATAATACTTGGCTTCCTCAATGGCAACCCTTGCCGGGTGAAAAGGTGCTGATTAAAGTGAGTCGTCCTCAGGGTGTTAAGGGTAATACTTTAACGGTAGATAAGAGCACTTTAACAACCAAAGTGGGTAAGCGTTTACGTGAGTCTAGTTTGACATTAGCCTTGCGTAGTAGTCGTGGTGGGCAACATGAAATTACTTTGCCAGAAACGGCAGAGCTTGTTTCCGTCATAATTAATGATAAGTCACAACCTGTGCGCCAACGGGGTAATAAAGTGAGCTTGCCTATTGTTCCTGGTAATCAAGAGATTATTGTAAAATATCGAGTTGCAACAACGATTAGCAATTTCCTTCAAGTATTGCCTGTTGATATTGGTTTAGATAGTGTGAATAGCCAAGTGAATTTAGAGCTAGGGCGTGATCGCTGGATACTTTATGTCAATGGGCCACTCATGGGACCTGCAGTATTAATCAAGGGTCTTATTCTGGTCGTCATTATTGGTGCACTCGTTTTAGGGCGAGTGAAAGCTAGCCCTTTACGCACATGGCAATGGTTCTTGCTGGGTATCGGTTTGATCTTGGTTTCACCCATCATGATTATTGTTGTAGCAGGTTGGTTAATGGCAATGAGCTTTCGTACACGACTGGCAGAGGTGAAAAATGATTTTATCTTTAATATTAGTCAAATAGGTCTTATTATCTTAACCATTATTGCCTTGGGTGTACTGGTCTTTGCTTTACAACAGGGCTTGTTAGGAATGCCTGAAATGCAAATCAGAGGTAACGGTTCCTCAGTATGGGAGCTTAAATGGTATCAAGATCGCATTGCCAGCCAGCTCCCACAGCCATGGGTGTTTAGTGTGCCTTTATTAGTCTATCGCTTATTAATGTTGCTTTGGGCGCTATGGCTTGCCTTCTCATTGATTAACTGGTTGCGTCAAGGCTGGGAGAATTACTCTGTTGGTGGTTATTGGCGTGATGGCAAGCCTAAGAATAAAGTAGAGCCTGCTAAAAAGGTCAATAAATCATAGGTAGGAATAGACTGTAGTCCGTCAAATGACAGCCACTCTTATTGCCTCTGTGAATCTCATGACAGAAGGCAATAAGATTTTGAGATCTTTTTTAGCAGAATGGGAGGCTATCAACTTCCACTAAAATCTAACGAAAAATGATACCTTGGTTTTCACTGAGCAGGCTAACGCTTGACCTACTTTTGGTTTGATTTAGCTATTTTATTGGGATCAGCCATTCATTCGGTATTCGGTATTCGGTATTAAGTGGCGGTAGAGTCATTCGGTAATTTCATCGATAAAGCCCCAGCCACTATAATAAACCCTGCTGATACCCATAAACAACCAATCAAGCCCATACTCTGATAAGCCAGACCAGAGATTACCGTTCCCGTTAACCGCCCACCTGCATTTGCCATATAATAAAATCCTACATTCATCGCTACTTTGTCATGATGAGAATAAGCCAAGATGAGATAAGAGTGGAAGCTTGAGTTTAAGGCAAAGACAATTCCAAAGATCATCAGACCAATAATAATAGTGGCGGTCACATTATTGGTTTGCATCAAAGTGACAGCAATACCGATAGGAACCAGAGCCAGTAATAAGGCAAGCCATTTTGCGGTAGACCCCGAAGCTTGGTGATTACGGATGATCTGTGGACTAATAGACTGAATCACGCCATAGCCAATAATCCACAATGCAATAAAGCTACCCACTTGTGTAAAGGACCAATGTAAGTGTTCAAACAAAAACACAGGTAGGGCGACAACAAACCAAATATCTCGTGAGGCAAAGAGAAAAAACCGCGCTGCTGCTAACCAATTGATAGCGGGAGTATTTGAGAAAACTTGGCTAAATTTAGGCTTATTTTTTGCTTTGCCTAGATTGTTAGGTAATAAGCTCATGGTGATCACTAACAAGATCAATAAGCCGACGGCAAGGATTAATAACGCCTGACTAAAGCCAAAGACTTCTAACAACATCCCTCCAAGGAAAAACCCTGCACCTTTCAACGTATTTTTAGAGCCGGTAAGAATAGCAACCCATTGGAACAACCGAGAATCTTGGCTACTGGCTAATAGTGTTTTGACACTAGCTTTAGCGGACATCTTATTTAAGTCCTTAGCAATCCCTGATAATGCTTGAGCAAACATTACATAAGCGACTGATAACAGAGTATCGGCGAAGGCAAGCATAGCAAGTGCCGTAATTTGTAGCGCCATACCCATGTGCATGGTGACATTTAAACCCAGCCGTATTGCCGCCCAGCCGCCAATAAGGTTAGTTATCATGCCAAAGAACTCATAGAACAAAAAGAGGCTAGCGACCTCAAAAGGGGAGTAACCAATGGAATGAAAATATAAAACCACCAACATGCGAATAGCACCATCGGTTAATGTAAATCCCCAATAGCCTGCGGTTATGGTAATGTAGTTTTTTATTGCATTTTGCATGGTATTTTATCTTTAGTCTTTATAATGGGTCTATCGACACAGTATTTTCAGAATATTCAGAGAATTATACCTATAATTATCGCTATGTTGCATAATTAATATACATGCTCCTCAATCTTCCATTTTCTTAATTTTAATCTTAAATAGGTCACATCATGTTTACCGAATTTGCACTGGTCTTTCTAGTCCTCGTTGCTGCCCTTGTCTTTATGGGCGTAAAAATTGTCCCGCAAGGTCATCAATATACTGTTGAATACTTTGGTCGTTATACAAAAACTTTAGAGCCTGGTTTAGCGTTGATATTTCCTGTCATTCAAAAAATTGGCTATAGAGTCAATATGAAAGAGCAGGTAGTTGATATTGAACCACAATCCGTAATCACCGCTGATAATGCAAATGTGACTGTTGATGGTGTTGTTTTCTATCAAATCTTTGATGCAGCAAAATCTGTGTATGAAGTGAATGATTTAACTCGTGGTATTTTGAATATTACCATGACTAATTTACGTTCGGTTTGTGGTGGTTTTGAGCTGGATGAATTACTGAGCAAGCGGGATGAAATTGGTGATCGTATTTTGACGATTGTAGATGATGCGACAAATAGCTGGGGTGTTAAGGTTTTACGTGTTGAGATAAAAGATATTGATCCTCCTGCCGAATTGATCCATGCCATGAACCAACAAATGACCGCAGAACGAAGCAAACGTGCTCAGGTGACTGAAGCAGAAGGTAGTCGTCAATCAGCTATACTTAAAGCGGAAGGTGAGAAAAGTGCTGCCTTTTTATTAGCAGAAGCTCGTGAGCGTGAAGCAGAAGCGGAAGCAAAGGCAACTAAAATGGTGTCAGAGGCAGTAGCAGAAGGTGACCCACAAGCATTAAACTATTTTATTGGCTTGAAATATGTTGAAACAATGGGACGCTTTGCAGACTCTAACAATCAGAAGACAGTCTTTATGCCAATGGATATGACTAGTCTTGTCGGAACAATTGGTGGAATTACTGAATTATGGAAGGATTTAAATCCAAAACCATAACCTTTTTTACCCTGTAGGGCAGGCTATAAACCTGCCCTACAGTAGAAAAAACTTTAGATAGATTCATTTGTCTAAGTTAGTGCGAATAAGTCATAGATAAAAACAATGTTCAAATATTAACTTGGGAAAATTGCTTGTGCAGATTCCTAGGTATTATGAGTGAAATAGTCAATCGATAGGAAATTAAAATGGAAGCAATGCAATATTGGCACTGGTTAATTATAGGCTTAGCCTTTTTGGTATTAGAAATCTTTGCCCCTGGTGCTATTTTAATGTGGTTTGGTTTTGCGGGTCTTATGATCGGTGCTTTAGTCTGGCTCGTACCCGTTATTTCACCAGAATTACAAGTCATACTCTTTGCCATATTTTCATTGCTTAGTGTTTATGTTTGGCGAATCTATCGTCCACGCGGTACAGAACCAGAATCTCCTGATCCTGAATTAAATAATCGCCTCAATGCCTATATTGGTCGTCGTTATACTTTAAAACAACCCATTAAAGATGGTCGTGGTCGTATGCAAATGGGTGATGCTTCATGGGTTATTAATGGTCCTGATCTAGAGGTAGGTGAACAAGTAGAGATTGTGGCAGTACAGGGAATTAGTTTTGTAGTAAAGCTTATTAAGGATTGATTTAACCTTACATAGTAGCTTATTGTTATAAGCTATCTGTTAATCTGTCACTAAAAATATCAGCGGTTAATTTTATAGTATTTTTAGCGAAAATGGGGTTTTCTATAATTAAAATGCCATAATCACTGATTCAAAAAACCTTAGCTGAGTCTTTTCAGCTAAGCGTTTTTAAATCCACGTGAATGATTGAGTTAGATTAATTTCACATCCAATCGCATTTTATTATGAATGCACAACATTAAGACTAATACTCGCCTCACGATAATTAAATCTAGCACCCTGAATTACTTCACTTTTATCATTTTTTTCAATATCGTTAAAAAATACTTGACCGCCTTCAATGTAAATATCTCCTGCATGTTTGATTGTCGTTCCCGTTGTCGGCTTTAATTGAATATCCATCACAGAGGAGTACCCAACAGTCAGCGGCTTTTCTCCTAGCGTTAAATTAAAACGATGAGGTTTCGTTAGATTTAGACCGCTAGTTTGTGGTGGATTAATAATAATATCCAGTGACATCTTCCGAAACAGAACTTCTGACAATGCAACCATTAAACCAATAGCAGCACCTGTAATGACGACACCAAGGGTATAGCTCAGCCCCAAATACATAATGAAGCAACCTAAAATAGCACCTATACCACCTGCCGCCATTGCCACTTTTCTTTTTAGATTAGGTATACGCAACGATGCGACAAATCCTGCTGCTGCCCCACTAACACCCCAACCTATAAATCGACCAAAATCACCAGAACCTAATAACGGCATCATTAACATTGCAACAAAACCACCGATAGCACCAATGAATAACCCTAAGCCAAGACTACCTAGTAATTTATTGGAGTTTTCCCAACTATTTGTTTGGTAGTAATTTTGCAAATAAACAAGTGCAACACCGATACATGCAGCATCTAAAGCACCACTGTATACCCAGCTACTAAAAGCACTACTAGATCCCAATAACTGGGTAACAATACTACTTACTAGCCCACCAGCGCCCCCTCCGATAGTAAAAAGCATCCCTTTTCTTAACATTAAGTTTTCTCCTTTTTTTATTGTTTAAAACATAATTTATGAATATGATTTCATCAAAAAAAGCACAGATAAATCCTATCTTCTAATGATTAAATATTTTTATCAGCAGCCCGTTTTAGTTATAAAGCAAGAGAGTTTAAATATCTTAGTAGTTAAAAATCAATAGATTAGTCTTAAATTATTATCAATTTATTTTATAGAGACCATCAGTAAGAATTTGCTGATTTTTTATACTGCTGAAATGATAGACACTTTACAAAATGCTATTATTCTTTTCAAGTAGCCTTAGGACAGATGGTATTTTTTTAAGCGAACGAAAGAGCAAAGAGGTGTTTTCATTGTAGCGTAGATCTTGATTGGTTTTAACCGCTTGATTTATCCTTTATGCTAAGCTTGTTTTTTTATTTGAAATAAATAATTAACAAGAAAATCATAAAAATATCTAAGGAGCGAATGATTCTAAAAAAGTACACCAATCATTTTATTTCAGCAATAGCCCTTATTGTTGGTTTAGGTTTGGCTTATGTGCTATTAAGTACACCTGCTGATCTTTGGTTAATTATTGCAACGGCTTTATTGTTTGTCCTGCTTGCTTATTGGCAGTCAAAACGTATTCGTGTCCATTTAGTCGGCGATACCCTACAGAGAGAAAAAGGCAGGCTACGTTATTGGCTACCGCGTTTATTCCTTTTTTTAGTTTTTGTCGTGATGGGATTACTGGCTCACTCTTTTTGGTGGGCACAACAGCAGGTTCAAAGTCAATATAAACTCCTTAGTGATGAAGTAAAAGCTGACTATCCTTTGCCTTATTCAAGT
>JAGLEV010000067.1 GCA_023144895.1 Thiotrichaceae bacterium | reverse complement strand
TGCTATATTTTGGAGAGGGCTTCTATCCTAGAGACAGCGAGATAAAAGCTTTATAAATAGAAAAAGAGAGTAATATATTTTTCTTTATCCTTCTATCATTTTTTTTATGATCCCTTGTCTAAGTGAAGGAGATTGGGCTTTATATCTTATTATATTCTTTAAGTGTATTCAGTCTAGATTGTTGTTTCTATTATTGTTATTCGTTTTGTCAATTAAGCTGATTTACTAGGGATAATTTAAATTCATTATAGCTATAAAATTAGCCACCTTGATTAAACTAACTACTATTTATAGTAGTTAGTTTAATAAGAGACCTTTGCACGAAAGGTTACCTCTAGTCTAAAATTTTGAGATAATAAAAAGCAAGGAGAACAGGAAAAATGCCAATGTTGTGGAAATCATGAGAACAACAAAGTTTTACTCATTCTTTTTTAGTCGAGGATGCCACCTCTGCATGAGCTGGATGATGTAAACGAGTTAATTGATTGATCTCAAATAGAAAAGCGGCTGGTCACTGTAGTAGAATAGGTGAATCCGCTTGGTCGTCTTTATTGATGTCCAAGGCACTCCTGCTTCAAAGTCAGTACAAGCTGAGTGATCCAGCACTGTCTTCCAGTGGGCAGAAAATAGTCCCTTCTTTAGCGATTTGATAGAGTACAAAGACACCTAGAAACCTTCTGTTTTACTTTAGCCATTCTCAATTTTCCCTCGGCTCGATTATTGGTGAAAGACACATGAGCATTTATTAATTATTATCAGCCTAACCAATAATTCGAGCCTTAACAGCCCCCCCTTTAACTTTACCTCTACGAAAATATTTAAGTACCTGACTAATCGCTTCAGGCTCAATAGCAACATAACTAAAAGTATCAAAAATATTAATTTTACCAATCTGCTTACCTGCTAAACCAGCATCCTTAGTTAATGCACCTAATAAATCTCCTGGGCGTATTTTATTCTTTTTTCCTGCATCAATTTGTAGAGTTGTCATTGAGGGTATTAAATTAAAATAGGCTTTATTTTTTAGTGATGTTAATTCTTCATGTTCACAAGTAATTTTACAATAATCTTCAATAGTAATAATACGATTAATTTCAGGATTAGTATAAAGACTTAATGCTAATCCTTTTTCACCAGCACGTCCTGTACGACCAATACGGTGAACATAAATCTCAGGGTCATGGGGTAACTCATAGTTAATCACTGCGGCTAGAGATTTAATATCTAATCCACGTGCCGCAACATCTGTAGCGACGAGTACGGGGCAGCTTCTATTACTAAAGCGCACCAACACTTGATCACGTTCATGTTGCTCAAGATCCCCATGCAACGCGAGTACATTAATATCTTGTTGGCGTAAAAACTGTGTTACTTCATGGCACTGAACTTTAGTCTGACAAAAAATAACCGTTGTTTCTGGTTGGTAGTGTTTCAATAAAGAGAGCAGGGCATCTCTACGTTCGCCCTTATTAATTAAATAAAAATGTGCTTCAATAGCATTGTCAGTATGTTGAATGTCCACCTTAATCATGACAGGATCACGTTGGATTGAACGACACATTTTCTTAATAGAATTAGGGTAAGTTGCAGAAAATAATAAAGTTTGTCGTGACCTAGGTGTATTATTGATTATATTGATAATCTCATCATAAAACCCCATGTCCAACATACGATCAGCCTCATCTAGTACGACCGTTTTGAGCTGATCAAATTGTACTGTTTCACGACTTAAATGATCCTTAATTCTTCCTGGAGTACCCACGAGAATATGCCCACCATGCTGTAGAGAATCGGCTTGCTTTCTGAGAGGTTTACCACCACAAAGTGTGACAACTTTAATATTGGGAATACAGCGAGCCAGTTGACGAATATCTTTAGCGACTTGATCCGCTAATTCACGCGTAGGGCATAGCACCAAAGCCTGAGCACCAAAGAAACGAGGATTAATTTTTTGTAATAATCCCAAGCCAAAGGCGGCGGTTTTACCACTCCCTGTTTTGGCTTGTACAATACAATCCTTGCCTTCTAATACCGATGGCAAGCAAGCTGCTTGTACTTCAGTCATGGCTTTAAAGTTCAATGACTCCAGATTAGCAAGCTGAGCGTCAGATAACGAGAGAGAGGAGAATGGCTTTGACATGATTAAATACCGTACAGAGGCTGAATGTGAGGTATTAGAACATATTAAAATACACTATGTGCAGAAATGATTATTTGTTCCACTAGCCTATTCGATAGGTACGTAATACGTTGGGTAGATTATTTAACTTACTGAGAATATTCTCCAATTGCTCTGTATTGCTCACACTCACAGTGATCTTCACCGTGGCTTTCAGTTTTGCCTTATCTTGGTGGAGTGTAATATCGGTAATATTGATCTGTTCAGTAGCGAGTACCAGAGTTGTATCGCGTAATAAGCCCGGTTGGTTATGCCCAATAATATTAATATCGACAGAGTATAGGCTTGGAGCCGTACCCCAGCTTACATCAATTAAGCGAGAAAGTTGTTCTTTGGAAAGGTTTTCTTCTTGGATGTTGGGGCAATTGTTTCGATGGACAGCAACTCCGCTACCCATCGTAGTAAAACCAATAATAGTGTCACCAGCCAATGGCTTACAACAATTGGCAATATTACTCAATATGCCACTCACACCTGCTACCTGAATATCGAGGCTAGGGGAGGCGTTGCGTTGCGGGTTCTCTATTGGCTGACTAATAGAATCAGCCCTACTATCCTTGTCGGGATTAATAATATGACTAATCTGTACCGTGCTGATATCACCCCGTCCCACAGCAATGAGCAAATCAGATTTAGAGTCAGAATGAAGCTTCTTGATCAGCTGCTCATAGGGTACTTTTCCTAAGCCAAGGCGATGCGTTTCTTTCTCAAGAATAGCTAAACCATCTTTTGTATTACGTTGATGATCTTGCTGTCTAAGCCAGTGGCGAACGGCATTACGACCTTTAGAGGATTGCAAATAACCATAGCTAGAGTCTAGCCAGCGTCGTTTGGGTTGCTCATTTTTCTGAGTAAGAATCTTAACCTGCTCACCATTTTTTAGCTGGTAAGTGAGGGGAACCATCTTGCCATTAACAATCGCACCATGACAGCGATGCCCAATAGAAGTATGGATAGCATAAGCAAAATCAATCGGTGTCGAATGAATGGGCAAATCCATCACTTCACCACTTGGTGTTAGTGCATAGACACGATCAGAAAAGATCTCCGTTTTAAAATCCTCAAGTAAACTATCATCGGTTTCATCTTGAGAAAGCAACTCACGTAGAGCAGAAATAGCAGTTTCCATAAAATCATCTTGTGTACCATTTTCCTTGTAACGCCAATGTGATGCGATTCCTAACTCTGCGGCTGTGTGCATTGATTGAGTACGAATTTGAATCTCAATGGGCTTGCCTTGTGGGCCATAAACAACGGTATGAAGAGACTGGTAGCCATTGGCTTTTTTATTACCAATATAGTCATCATATTCTGATGGGATATAAGTCCAGTGAGAATGAATTTCACCTAATAGATTATAGCAAGTGCTTTTATCCGTAGTAATAATTCTAATCGCACGAATATCATAGAGCTGATCGATACAATCAATATCCTTGCGTTGCATTTTTTTATAAATGCTATAGATATGTTTAGGACGACCATAAACTTTTGCGCTAATATTTAAATTAGCAATGAGCTCTTTAATCGAGGTGACAAAATTTTCAATATATTTTTCACGCTCCAGTCGTTTAACGGCTAACGCTTTGGCTATTTGTTTGTAGGTAGCAGGATCAATATAACGAAAAGAAAGATCTTCTAGCTCCCATTTTATTTGGCTAATACCAAGACGATTAGCCAATGGTGTGAAAATATCTAAGGTTTCTTGTGCAAGACATTCCTTCATCGGCGTTGATGCATCATCTAGATTACGCAAATGATGTAAGCGCCACGCGAGTTTAACTAATACAGCCCGTGGGTCATCTGTCATTGCTAATAACATACGCCGTAATCGTTCTGCTTGTTCTGGAACGGAGGGTGTGATGGCAATATCAGAGCGGCAGTTGTTGAAGCTATTAAGCCAGCGAACGCTTTTAACGAGAGTCTCTGTTGTTTTGCTAAATTTATCAGCTAAAACAAAATCAGCACAATGTGTGCAGTTTACAAAGATTTCATCCGCAAGGATGCTCGCAATTAAGGTGGTTTGATCAACACCAAAATGATGCAGGATCAGTGCGACTTCAACACCATAAGGTAAACCTTCGCCTTGGTGGCACTTTAAAACAAGGTCTAGTGCTTTGGATATTAACAGAGCATCGCCAGCGACTACTTCTTTACAGAGTACTTTCTTGAGCTCTTCTATCGATGTAATAGTGGTTTGTTGGCTCGATTGCATGATGATAATGGTAAACAGTTATTATGAAGGGATCAATACTTTGCAGATCAATTAAATTTTCTGCTCAATTGAGGTTTTTTATACATGCGACTTAACTATAGAATAAATAATGGAATTTTATTGTTTTTACTCTTATTTAATACCGCTAAGGCTGAAACCTTAGTGTTGATTCATGGCTATCTTAGTAGCAGTGAACGCTGGGCTGAGAAGTCTGCAATCCAACCATTATACCGAGCTGGGTGGCAATATGGAGGGAATTATAACGGTTCAGCACAAGGATTAGTAGCTCCAAAAATAAAGGATTTATCGGTTAAGGGCAAAGTCTTTGTTACTGTTGATCTTCCTGATGAGGCACCCATTGGGTATCAAGTACGCGTGCTTGATCGCTATCTTCAGCATTTATATTTACAACGTAAAGAACCCATAATTTTAGTCGGGCATTCTGCCGGTGGAGTGGTGGCTAGAACATGGTTGACCTACCCTTCTGCTAAACCCGTTTCTACTCTTATTACGATTGCCTCGCCCCATAGGGGAACCCCTTTAGCACGAGCTGCCTCTTTAGGAGCGAGTACGCCTTTGAGTGGAGCAGTACGAATGATGGGAATCAAAAGTGTGAGTCGTTCTAAAGGTTTATTTAAAGATTTAACTCCTCCTAAGCTTGGTAATTTTCTCTATTGGCTTAATCACCAAAGCTATCCTCAAATTCACTATGTATCGATTATTCGCAAAAATAAACTTGGCTTTCGAGACTTTGATGCTTTAGTGCCGAGAGAAAGTCAAAATATGAATAATATCTATAGCTTAAGAGGGCGTTCGGCTGTTTTGTGGAGCAATGGCTCACACAGTATTTCTAGAGAAGATGGGGATAACATTGTATGGGTTCTTGAGAAGCTTAAAGGAAAATAATGGGAGTACGAAATAAAGGACGGCGCAAGATACATATAGAGGGCGTGGATTACGTTTGGTATATTGCTGACAATGCTGATGGGGAGGGGTATGTTCTACATATTATTTCTAGCGATAAGCAGTTTATCGTCATGTATCCACTATGGAACAAGACAACGACATTTTACTTAGTGGTATTAGGGCGACGATTTTCTGGTGCTGAAACGGGAAAGTGTTGGCAGCGTTTTGAGTGCCCTCGTTTTGATGAAAGTAATATTATTTATCCTCGCAATGTACGCGCACTCGTTCTTTGGTGTTTGGATGATAGTATAGAAAGAATACCTTATGTTAGAGTATGGCCTTGGCCGTTGTAGAAAGGGCTAAATGATAGAATACTACGTTTGATATAAGCGGGTATCGCATAGCTTATTTGCTATCGTGCTAAGGTCATCATAAATCATGGTGTCTTGCGCTAACTCACCAGAGCGAATAGTGCGCTCGCCCTTACCTGTTCTTACGAGTGCAAATTCAATATGAGAAGCTAATGCTACTTTATAATCCCCTAAGCTATCACCAATAAATAAACAATCTGATGCAGGAATTGCTAGTTTTTCTAAAATCTCATCAATCATACCTGTTTTAGGCTTACGACAAAGGCAGTGATCATCGGGTTTATGAGGGCAGTAGGTAATATAATCGATACTTTGACCGTATACACTTAATAGGCTGGTCATTTGGTCGTGCATCGCTTTGAGTGTGTCGAGATCATAATAACCACGAGCGATACCTGATTGATTGGTTGCAATAGCGACACGGTAGCCAGCATCTTTGAGGTTTGCGATCGCTTTAATGCTTCCTGTGATAGGAATCCACTCAGCGAGAGACTTAATGTAGTGATCAGAGTCTTCATTAATAACACCGTCACGATCAAGAATAATAAGCTGGGTCATATTGATTATCTTAAACAAACTGTAGATCAGCCTCAGTGAGTCTCATTGACAGGCTGAAGCTTGTTCTACAGTAAGTTAATCAGATTCTAGTCCATACCTTGAGTTGCATGTCCAATCACTAAAGGATCAGGCTTATGAGCAACTTCTGTATTCTTATTGGTATAGTTCAGGTTATACAAGAAATGACGCATACATTCGATTCGTGCCCGTTTCTTGTCATCAGATTTAATCACAACCCAAGGTGAATCATTAGTATGAGTATGAAAATACATATTATCTTTTGCTTGAGTGTATTCATCCCATTTGTCGAGCGAGTCAAGGTCAATAGGGCTTAATTTCCATTGCTTTAATAAATCATGTTTTCTAGAGTGGAAGCGGCGTAATTGCTCGTGACGGCTGACTGAGAACCAATATTTATAAATTTTCATTCCAGAGTTCACTAGCATTCTTTCAAGCTCTGGTGTTTGGCGTAAAAATTCTAAATATTGCTTATCAGAACAAAAGCCCATAACCCGCTCAACACCTGCACGGTTGTACCAAGAACGGTCAAAGAGAACGATATTTCCTTTCGCTGGGAAATGACGTACATAACGCTGAAAATACCATTGATTTAGCTCTTCATCATTGGGTTTTTCTAAAGCAATAACTTTAGCTGCGCGAGGATTAAGGTGCTCCATAATACGCTTAATTGCCCCTCCTTTACCCGCTGCATCTCGACCTTCAAATAGAGCTAATACAGGAATACCAGCTTCTTTTATCCAAGCTTGAGCTTTTAATAACTCAATCTGTAAAAGCCGTTTCTCTTGTTCATACTCACGCACTTTCATTTTTTCAGCGTAAGGATAAATTCCCATTTTATGACTAAGTTTTAGCATCTTCGATCCAGAGATTTCCTCTGTTGATGCAAGCACTTCTTTAGGATTACTCAAGCGCTCTAATAAGAGTGCTGTATCTTCATTGTTTTCCATTGTCTCTCTCAGCATTATGCATAAAATACGTTCATCATAAACCAAAAATAGGAAGAATAAAAAACTTATGTAATTTTATCGAAATCTTCCTTAGGAAACATTTGTCTCCAGAGTAAAGCGAGCACTAATAGCAATACCGATAAGGTAATAATTAACCAGAAACGAGGGGTCACTTGACTGAGTGATGACGATAAAGAATAGGGTGTATCAACAACGGTCTGAGTATTACTTTTTACTGGAAATAGTTGCTTTACAGGCGTTGTATTTGTCGCAGTCACCACAGGGGCATTAGCTGGTATTGTTTGCTGTCTTTTTTGTGCGAGTTCTAATGCATTGAGTTGCTCAAAAATTTTCTTATTGGTCTGTGCCTGATTTTTGATAACAACGGTTGCACGATCTAATGATTGTTGTAACTGAGCAATATGATTGTCCTTTAGCTTTTCAATACTTTCCAACTCATGGATTCTATTCTTTAACAAACCAATATCAGCATTTAGTGCAATAACTGTTTCTTTAAACCGTACTTGTATATCATTAGCATCGGCTGGATTGTTTGCTGATACAGTGTTATCTCTAAGCTCTTGTTGTAATAAACTATTTTGCTTCTTTAATGCACTTAATTCAACTGATAGCATATTTTGTGCCGTGGTATTTGTCTTCTTAGACGATAGTGCAGTATTCTCTTCTTGTAGTTGCTTTATTTGCTGTTGAGCAGAAGCATACTGTGTTGTCAGTGATGCTAGTTGCGCCGCTTGTACTGTTTGACGTACTTGCTCTAACTTGGTTTCTTGAGTTTTTAGCCCCTTTAGAGTCTCTCTGGATTCTAGTAACTCTTTTTTGATCGTAATGAGATCATTTTGAAGGCGAATAATAAGCTCTTGATCATTAGCAGGCTTTACTTTAGGTGAAGTCGAAGGTGTGACTTGAGTCGCCGTTGCAATACGTTTTTTAGAACTCAATAGTCTATTAATATGTTTTTTTGATGTTGGAATTTTTAATCTTGCACCCCTTTTTAATCGATTAATATTGCCTTTATCAAATGCCTGCGGATTGTAGCGGTGTAATGCCTTCATCATACGTAAACGTGAGACTCCACGCAGACGTGTTTTATAGGCAATAACCCAAAGTGTTTGCCCCGAGCGAATAGGGCCATAAGTTTTCCCCTTAGCTTGTGCATTGATTGAACCCAGCAATAAAAAACTTACCAAAAGAAAAGAACTAAGTCCTACTTTGAGAGGTAATTTGCTGAGTGATTTCATTAGAATTGTTATTATGTTTACCATAGTGCAGCCCAGTATGATGTTAATTTAATCAAAGAATATAGTAGTATAGCATAGCCAACCTGAGTCGGCTGTGGAGAAAGTGGACATAATCTACCATAAGCCCTGATGAAGGTATCATGGTGCTGAAAATTACGGCAATTTATTTTAGTTATGGATAGGTCGCACTCGAACATGTTCTGGATTTGCGCCTATTTGCTGTGCAGTCCTGCCCCCTTTTTGTTCAATAAAACGGGCGGTTGATACGAGTCCACGTTTTCTTGCAATATCCAAAGGCGTTTCACGAGCATTGCTCACCACATTGAGTTGAGCACCTTTATTGATGAGTAAACGAGCCATTTGTGGACGACGTAATAATAAGGCATCAATTAATGGAGTACTTTGAGAGTTCGTATTGACTGGAGCGCCTGCATTTAGTAATAAGCGTACAATCGGTAGATTTTGCTCAGCAATTGCGACCTGTAGAACGGTCTGACCTGAGTTGTTTACTATGCCAAGGTTTGGTTTATAGGCTAGCATGAACTGCACAAGTTGCGGGTTTTTATGGTGAACTGCTAAGAAGAAAGGTGTTTCGCTGTCTCCATTTCTTACATTAATACTAGCCTTAGCCGCAAGGAGAATGCGTATTAAGCGCATATCTGATTTTTTTACTGCAATGTGTAAGGCTGTTTTTCTCTCATAGCCAAAGGCAACGTTGGGTTTTGCTCCTGATTTCATTAGGAGTTTGACTAGATTAGGACGAACTTGTTCAACGGCAGTAATTAAAGGCGTTGTTTTCTGGTAAGAAGCCCCCGCTACCTCGTTAACATTAGCACCTGCTTTAATTAGCATCTGCGCATAGATTAAGTTTTTCTTTGATAGGGCAATCGCTAGGTTGCTTTTACCAGGTCTTGATTCATTTGTTTTTGCACGGTACTTTAATAATAATCTAACAAAATTAGGCTTTTCATGTACGAGTGCCTTCAGTAATAATGATTTTCCGCTATAGTTCTGATTAGGATTAGCACCTAATTGAAGCAGCATCTTTGCCATGACTAAGTTATTATCATCTAAGGCTTTATACAAGGGTGATGGGCCACGCTTCGGTATTAAGCTTGCCCCTGCATTGAGTAGCATTCGTAAAGCTTGTTGATCTTTTTTAATGATGGTCGTTTTGACTAAGCTATCAAAGTCGAAATCTTTATTTTGACGAGCATGATTTAATAGTTTTTGGAGCAAGGTATATTGTGTGGGCTCACTGCGTAAAGCCGTTTGAAATAAGCCTAAAAAGTTACGCAATAAGGCAACATCACGACCACGATCAAGAATTAAATGAGTGACACCCCACTTTCCCTGTTCCATTGCTTTGGGTAAAATTATATTGCCTTGATAATGTATGGCACGTGGCTCGATAGATAGGAGCTTAGCCACTGCCTGTACATCGTTACGATGGGCAGCAACTTCCAAGACATAACCTACTGCAATTATTTTAATTCGATCTTTATAGGGAAGCTGTAGGTAACGATTAGGGTAAACACCCGTGAAAGTGGCATTATTGATAATATGCGCAAAATAACCTGCGGCAGGTGAAGCTCCTTGTGATAGTAACCACTTAACTGCCGCGGCATTATACTGTGATAAGGCAATATCAAAGGCGGTACCACTCGCAAACTTATAACGGTTGCGTCCTGTCATAAAAGGATAATCAACATCGGCTCTTACTTTTGTTTGTTCCGCAATATAAGGTAATAAGGAACGGTAGTTAATATCTATTCGATACTGAGAAAATAACTGCTTAGCGTGGTGCAGTTGACCCTGTGATATAGCGAGTAGAAACTGATCCTCAGGAGGGAATTCTTCAATAGCACAAGCCGCTGGATTTTTCTTTAAGGAGCAAGAAGGTTGATAGTCATTAGCCACTGACTTTAGTGGTATTAAAAATAGTAATAGTAAAAGTAAGTGACGCAATAACGCTATAATATTTATTTGCATTTCCCCATGCCCCTTGTAGTCTTCAATTTTATTGATAGGTGGTCTGACTCCCTATCATCGTTTAAGTTCCCATTAGTGGTTGAATCGTTTTAGTGATAACTCAATGGGGTTAGTTAGTCAATACAGCTTAATTAAAGCCCACTCTGTGAGCGTTTCTAACGATAGAGTGCTTTTGATTTTTATTGCGTTACGGTTAGTAATCCCTTCGCTAACTTTGACGAAATATCTTTTTATACCCATATAAATCAATTATTTATAAGTATGATCTCTTAAGAAATAAGACATTTTTATTTTGCTGAAAAGTGTTATTGGTCATTCTTTTAAATGAGGTGCTAAAAATCACCCCAATAGTCATACATTGTTATGTTATTAATCAGTATTTTGTGTTGCTTTATTGTTGTTTCAATAGAAAGTTTATTACATGCTGGAGCATAGATCAAAAGTTTTTATAATGGTGGCAATGATAGAATTGATTTATATCAAATTTTATAATAGGCTTAATAATCTCATCACCTTAGGAGGTTATTAATGAGTAATAAGACAAAAATACTATTGGGTTTAAATAAAACCAGTAAAAGGTTTGAAATTAAATCTTTGGGATTTCTATGCTGATGATATTACTAATACTGCTTACCTAGAAGCAAATAAAACGATTCCAATCAGAGGTAAAAAAGTAACATGGAGTGGGCAATATTTAACACAATC
>JAGLEV010000066.1 GCA_023144895.1 Thiotrichaceae bacterium | reverse complement strand
ACATCAAGAGGGTTAGGCGTTCCTATTGTTGCTCCAGCAGGTAAGTCAGAATCTCCAGCATCCACTCTTACAATATAGTTACCAAGCCCTGCTGCAAGAGAATAATTTCCTGATGCATCGGTATCTTGGGTTTCCATTAAGGTATCCCCACTATCCACTGCACCGTTATTATTCGTATCTCTATAAAGCGTTACCGCGATATTAGGTATTGGAGGTTCACTATCATTTGAATCATTTGAATTGTTGTCTCGATAAACAGAACCCGTGATATTAACTTTTACTGCACTCGCACCAGCATTACAGGCGATACCTTCAATTTCTCCATCAACGGAAGTTCCACTACCATCTCTGCCCCCCTGACCAAATTTAAGGGTTGCCTTTTGTCTTGTTCCATCGGCATTGATTTTCCAAATATATCGATCTTTGGGGGTATGTCCAACATCATCAGATTCACCATAAAGATTGCCATCATCAGCAAATGAAAAAGCTTCCAAATCCATTTGCTCACTATTTGCCCACCCCGCTTCATTAATAACGATCGGTGCACCTAATGTTCCTGTTACTGTATTGGTTATTTCGCTAAATTGACGTATATAAGTATAAGTACCATTCCCATTATCAATAGCAGAATCATCAGAAACCCAAAATGCTTTATTATTAGGGTCAATAGCCAGTCCACCAGTATCACGTCCATAGTCCTCATTAAGTTCTATAAAACCACCACTGAGAGCAACGGAGGAAATTTCTGCACCATTTGCTATATCTATTTGTTTTAAATAGCGTATATTTCGGAGACCACCATTAGCAGCATTCCACTCTTCAATAATAACCCAAAGTTCCTCCGCTTTAGTCGTAGGGTTAATATAAAACTCAGCGCCTTCTACACTACTAGCATCAGCATAGAAGAAATCGCGAATATCAGCTCCCGTATCAGGGTTAAGTACATAAGTTCTATCACCTGACCATGTGTATAATTCGTGGGTCGAGGCTCTATAGGCAATGCCTTCCCCATCATAAATTCTAGATGTATTTAATAATATGGGCGCTTTGGGGCTGCTAACATCCAATTCAGCTCTATAAATTCTTGGCAGATCATCAGTAATAATCCAGCACATTGCCTTTGCATTGGCTGATGAACTGGAAAAAGAAAGTAATAAAAAAATCAGCACTAAAATACTTTTATCAAAGAAAATACTCTTACAGTGACTCTTTGTCATCGTTGGCTTCTTCTCTATCCATTCAGGAGCTATCATTTTTTGCATCCCATGAGGGCGCTGAATGAACGGAAAGGTATGCTTTATGATTTGTAATATGCCCATGTTTTCTCTTTTATTTTTTATATGTAACTTAATCGTGCTATTCATTATTGATCAGCAGTTCCCATTAGATTTTAGCTGAAGGTTGATGGTGCACCATTCTTCTAAAAAAAGGCAAAGATCACAAAAAAATTAGAGTCTTCTATAATGCACTTCACAGAAGCAATAGGAACGGCTAGTTATTGATGTACTCATCTAATATTGATTTTAAATGAGTTAACTATTATTCAAGCAATCGATAACGCTAATAAACAATACGCTATAAACTATTATTTCCGCAGCTCTCGCCAACTTCTAATACCTGTTGTGACGGTATCATTAATATAAATAGTCGTATTGACTCCTGTTTGACCATTGGTTTTTTGCTCTGAAATACCCATGCCTAGCAACTTATCAGCCGTTGCAGAATCAGATAGCTGTAGTGTTTTTGCATTACCCAAACCTACTGAAATAATAGAGTTAATAGCACTTTTGTCGCTACTTTTGGTAAAAACGGTACTGGGAAAATAACCATTAGTTAATGAATACAGATAATAATATGCTGTTCCATAGCAACGATTTCCAGTCGGTGCATGGGTAACAGGAAGGATGATACTGTTAGCTGCAATGGTTGCATTATCACTGATAGTCGCACCTGCTGGCAGTGCTGTAATACTAGGATCTGCTACTAATGTTCCACCACTCCATTTGCCCGCACTGCCTCCAACAATCGTACTCCATTGACGGTTCCAACTTGTATCTGAACTCTTATATTTGAAGACAGTGAGGCGATCTTCTGATTGTGCGCGAAGGTAGTAGGCTCTATTCATGGATCTTGATGCGCCAATATAGGTCACAGGTGATGTATTTGATGAACCGAGTGCTGCCACTGCGCCCTTATTGATCTCTGTTGCTATTGCACTATCTGTTGCTAAAGTATTATCTACCGCTAACAATGGTACAGAATGAATATTACCATTTGAATCACCAAGATAGAGTGTTTTCTTGGCAGGTGCATTATTTCTTGCGTAATCCATCATAATATAAGGGCTGGATGTTGCAATGAAATTGAGTGATATTAAATAAGTCGTACTTGTGTCTGCTAGGCTTCTGATATGAAGCTTAGAACTAGTACCTTGAGTTATTGTATAAACACTATAAACCTTACCGTTTTTATCAGAGAAATAAGCACGTTGCCCATGGTTGGGCGCAGTATAGACCTTTGTATTGTCAACTTCATGGTCAATATCCCAAACAACCCCATTGAGATCACTCGAGCTGTCTAATTTTAGTACATACTGTCCCAGACCTTTTTTATAGCTCCCAATAACATAACTGTTATAAGTTGCTGATGATTTAAGATCTAATACATCCGTTGTGCCGTGCATAAAATGATCACTGCTAAAGGTGCGGTAATCTTTTAGTTCTTTTACTAAAGTTCGTGGAATCCAGCCCCACCCTAGACCACCACTTCTTTGATAAATAGAATAAATAAAACCATCATTACTGCTGAGTAAGACACGTTTTTTTAGGTTGATACGCTTTGAAACAGTATTCTTATTATAGCTACGATAACTACTATCACTAAGGTATCGCATCACATTCATATCTTGCCCAACCAGTGCCATTGTATTGTGTGAAATAGCCCCTAAAAAAGAGTTTTTCTTACGATGACCAATATAAGTGGGATAACTCTCTGATGGATTAATAGTATATTTTTTAATAGTACTAACATTAGGGTTGTCATGAACGGCAAAGGCGTCTGCATCTAGTGTATCAAATTTTATTTTATTACTACTTTTACCTGTTGAATAGAGCTTGTTTTTTCTTTTTTTCTCATCCATTTTATTTGCCGCGTCACCAAAGTTAGCAATCGCTGCTGTAATAATGCCATTATCACCCGTTGTATAAGATTTTAGATGCCCTTCAATAGGTGATAATGTTGTTGTGGCAAGAAATATTTTTTTATTATTTTTTATTTGCAGGCTAGCATTAATTTCTCCTGTTAATGCAGTGCAACTAACTTTTATTACAGGAAAATTTTGGTCTGATGCTCCACTTTTATCTATCGTGATATTTAAAGGATTGATACCATTGACTGCCATGAGTGGAGGTAACCCACTGTCCACCTTTACAAGATAGTTTCCATCTCTTATTTTTGTAAAATTATAGACACCATTATTATTTGTTTCTTGTGATGCTAACAAGGTGTCATCATTATCAATAGCACCATCATTATTGTTATCTTTATAAAGGGTCACTTTGATATTTTCTATCCCCGCATCATTACCGTCTAATAGGCTATTTTTATTTTCATCGAAATAAACCGACCCAGTGATATTGTGAGAGTCTGCAATGACGACAAGATCACCATTACATTCAATTCCTTCAATATCACCGATCCCAGGAATTTTTCCTGTTGCTTTAGTAAGACCACCGGTTTTTTTATTAATTTGCCATATAAAGCGATCTCTAAATTGCTTACCAATTTCATCAGATTCTGTATAAAAATTATTATCTAATGCAAGACCTAATGCTTCTGCATCTGCTTCTGAATTTCCTGTGTTAGTAAAAAGCACACCTGAAGAGACTTTACCATCTGCAATATCAATAGGATATAGACCTCTTTTACTTCCTGAGTCGATAGTAATAACAAATTGTTTTGTCTCAGGGTCAACAGCTAACCCGCCAGTATCTCTTCCATAATTTAGCTTTGAGTTAATAGGATTATCATTATCACTATATAAAGGACCAATTTCTTCTAAGCGCTTTCCAGTATCAGGATCTAAGCGAGTGAGGTAACGCTCATTTTTAAGATTATTATTTTCATCCTGCTCATCCCATGGCTCTAGTATTTCCATAATAACCCATAGCTGTTCGACTCCTGAACTGGATTGGGTAAAGACTGCACTTTCTACATGGTACTTATCATCACCATTGGGAGGGAAAACTTTATGTTCTACCGTTCCATCATCAGGGTTAATAATAAACATGACATCTCTTTGCTGTGTTTCACCTGCCGCATTATCAAGACGTGTATTAGGCCATATATAAATCCTATTGGTTGAAGGTCGATAAGTGATACCTTCTCCTCCATTAACAACATCATCATTATATTTATCTTTGCCAAGTATTAGAGGTGTAATAATTGGTGCGACTGGATCACTGATATTGGGAAGAAAAGTATAAAGATTGGATGTTGTGTCATCAATTGCCCAGCAAACAGGTTTTTCGACTTCTACGGACATGCCATCAAAAGCGATATAATTATAGATACTCTCTTTACTACTTGAATGTAAGCCAGCGGTAAAGGTGAAATTAGATGCTGTGGGTTTGAAACGAAAGGATGCTTTTTTCCATTTTTGCTTTCCTGCTCCAGCATAATGAATTTTAGGGGTGCTACCAATTAATTTGTCATTTACCCACATTCCAGCTTTTGCCCAAGATTGTTTACCAACAGGTGTTTGTCCTTCAACCCCAGCATTTGCATAATAAAAGCTTAAAGTATATTTCTTACCAATGGTTGCATTGCTAATTTCTTGTTTAATTCGTTCTCCAGGTGGGTACCAACTACCACAAGCAACAAAACTCTTGCCTTTATTGGGAACAGCAGGTAGCCCATTGGCTAAGCCTGCCCAAACACCGATTGGACCCGGTGGGAGAGTTCGATCACGAGGTCCACCTGCCCAGTGATCACAAGTACCGACTGTACGCATCCAAGGAGAACCATTAGATATCGGGGCATTGTGATTGTCTGTAAACATTTTGCCCGCTTGGGGTGTACCGAGTTCAAAGCCAGAATCATTAATAAGATTAGGTTCTGCTGCAAAGGCAGTCGAAGAAAAAAGTATACTAAAAATCCATAAGCTCAGTTTTGAGTAAGTTATATTATTATTATTCATGGTAACCGTTTGTTAAAGGTAAATTGAAATGATTTTAACGAGCAATTTAAAGAGATTATTTAACCATCGATTTAAAACAACTTTTCCTTGGAATTGCTTTAAACTCAACAAGTACACGTGTATTTTGTGAAGCACCTTGTGCTGCACCTAAAATGGTAACAGGCTGGCAAAAAAATCCTTCCGTTCCCATACGTGGAATCGGTGAATGTACGCCCAGAGTATATTGTGGTGCAATAGAAAGACTCATTGGGTTGGCTTGACTGCTTATATAGGAAGGCTTAGTCTTTAGTTCAAGTTTATTTGCCATTGCTTGATGCTTGGTGGTACTACTCCAATCCCATGAACTGGGAGTACGTATTGCTTGCCAGTCACTACGTTTTTTTGTTCCTGTTGCTCCACGACGTAAATCGTAATATCCTGCATGAGCACTATTTTCGATAAACTTTGTTAAATCAAAATTATTTTTTATATCTTGCCATGCATAACGTGAGGCAGAATCGGCAGCTAATGTGGCACGTTTTTTATCCAAAATATTACTACTTAATTTAGAATCAATCATTGTGCTACTGGTTGCAGTGAGTGTGAGCAAGGTTAATACTGTTAATAGCATTGTTACCGTCAATAATAGTGCGACCCCTTTTTGCTTAGAAGGTAGGCTTATTAATACAAGGCATGTTGTTTTTGCTATCATGTTATCCTTTTTTTATAGTGTGCGATTTCTTATACTGGCAAAGGTTCTAAATGTTCTTTTCAATCGTTTGTCTGGAACGACACTGCCACTAGTGCTTTTGTTATAAGTAAAGTCTGTGCTATCAAACTCATAAGCCACTGAGTCTAAAATATTCACTGTGTCACGGCTCGTTACGAGTAAAGCAATACCCACACTAAGTACTTTATCCCAGCTAGCAACCCCACTAGCATCTTTATATTCATCCACCATTTTATCAGCGTTTTCATCCACCCCATAAACCACATGAAAATCCGCAATATTACTGGCAAGCTCTGATTCTTGTAGCGTTAATGCAGTACCTGAATTAACTAATTTTGCTTCATACAAAGCAGGGCGTGAGTTTTTGCCATTTTTAAGATAATACATGTGTGTATTTAACTTACTCAGCTCAGCATCCGCAGCAAAGGCATTGGTAAAATTACTACTATTATTGGGTAAAATAGTGGTGCTTTGATCGATTTTTATTGTTGTTTCTGTTGCTGTTTCTGTGATGACATCAGCTTGAAAAAGTGAGGCTTGATCAACATCGGCAAGTAGTAAAATATCACCAATAGAAAACTGGCTAGTTTTCTCTAATTTTATGGTTGTATTATTGACATGATTTTTAATCGGTAGGCTCGATCCCATTTTTTTGATTAATAAAATATCAGAGTTTGCGATAAAGCCACTAACACCAGCAAGCACTGTACTTGCTGTAACATTGTTATAGCCATATATAGGGAGTGATATACTCCAAATTGGATTGTTCCCATTTTTCAATATATTATCAACACCAGTTGATAGCTCACCATAAAAGCCTGCGCTACCTGCGGTATTGATTTGTGCAGTGATAATATCTAAAGAAAACTGTGCATTTCGTTGGATTTCTGAAGAAGCTTTTTGTAAGCGAAAGGAGGCTTTATTACCAGTGTAAACTTGAATCATACCAAAGGATAAAAAGATACCAATGGTGAGTGCAATCATTGTCTCAAGTAAAGTAAAGCCTTTTTGATGAGTATTTATTTTCATTATAACTGTACCACTAATACATGTTTTTGAATCTCTTGTGTGCCTTGATAATGTATCGCCAATGCACAAAGCCCCGTTGTTTCACATTGGATAGCCGCTTGAGGATTAGGCACAACGGATGATAAGCTTTTCAGCCAGTTATAACGCCCTTTTTTTGCTTGAACCGCATTGGTTGCTGGCGGGGTTAAATCTTTCAATACTACTAGCACCGTATTATAATCCCCCTGAATAGCAGAGCTTTTATTACTACGCAAACGAGCAATCATTTCCTCTAAATGCTCAGTTGCTTGAGTATTGAAAGAAGAGCCAAGAGAAGATTGATTATTGAATAATTGTAATTTTGCAATTCCCAATAAACCGACTCCAGTAATGACAACAACAATCATCACTTCTAGTAAGCCCAAGCCTTTTTGTTTATTATTTTTCATATAATTATTATGCATGTAATGACTATGGGCAATGAGGTGAGCTAGTGCTAACCAATACATTTCCAGAGCGCTCAATATCAATTAAACGTGAAATACTGGTACTAAGGTTTTCAGAACATAAACTGAAACTACCTGTTGTCACTGCCGAAGCACCTAACACAGAACCTGTGGGTAAAAAACTAATAAAAGTAGCAAAAGCGGAGCTATTTGCTTGTAAGACAGCCTGCATCTTTGTCGGTGTGTGTGTTCTGATAAGTTCTTCACCAGTGTCGTAAACACCTGAGTTATTGTTATCTTCAATAATATCCCAGCCATTGATCCACTGTCTTCCACTTGATGCTGTTTGATGGGGAATAATACTGACTCGCACACCACGACGTATTGATTCACTTTGAGCTAACTGAAGTGCGCCCGTGAATTTAAAAGAAAAGCTTTGGATGGCATTACTACTGGACATTTGTTTATATGAAGGCATGGCTACCGTAACTAAAATACCAGCAATAGCAATAGTGATTATAATTTCAATTAAGGTGAATCCCTTCATTATTTTTATCTTCTATGGCTTAGAAATTATACTTTTGAGTACAAGTACACTGATAGAAATTATTGTATTATTTTATTCAGTGAATAATTTAGGGTAATGTATGTTTTATGAGCAAACCAGTAATAATCGACCAATGGTTAGCTCTTTATTAATTTATTGGTTTTCAGTAGTATTTTCAATAATCTATCATTATTTTATAACAATGCTGATAGTGCCAATAAAACCGTTGGCTGGGCTACATATATTTCACATAGGCTAATGTTTTTATTCGTTAATTATTGATGCTGTTATTGTTATGAGACCATAATACCTTCATTGTTATAAAGTCTCAGTGTATCGCTTAATAATGAGTCATTACAGCATCCGAACCCATATTTTAGACTTCCGTTTTAAGTTATAAAGTTGCTTTTTATGTGTTGGTAAATCATTAAGCTGACCCAGTACAAAATTACGCTCTTGAAACCAATCGCTTGTCTTTGTTGTCAGAATAATCAGTTTTTTAATTCCCTGTTGTTGGCATTGCTCGATAATGGTACTCAATAAGGTATCACCTCTTTTTTGTCCAAGGTAACGTTGATGTACCGCAAGACAAGCAAGCTCGGCGACTCTTTCCTCTTTATGGGGATAATATGCAGCACAGGCAATAATCTTGTTATCTCGTTCAATAACGATGAAGTTATTGATTTCTAATTCTATTTGTTCTCGTGAACGTTTGACTAAAATACCTTTTTTCTCTAAAGGCTGAATAAGTGCCAATATGCCAGCAACATCCTCAATGGTCGCTGGATGAATATTCTCATAAAGGTTGGCAGAAAATAGTGCTCCAATACCATCGCGAGTATATAGCTCCAACAATAAAGCATCGACAATATTACAATCCAAGAGGTGAACCCGTTTAACACCCTGTTCTAGTGCATTAACAATATTCTGATAGAGACGCTTTTTTTCTCCTTGCGTGCTTTCTAGTTGGGCTAATAATTCCTTTTTGCTGGTTTGTTTGGGTAGATCAAGGTCACTCTCTTGGATAAAAATTAATTTGTCAGCTTTCATTGCTTTGGCAGTGAAGCTAGCGACTTCTTCATAACGTAAATTAAAACATTGTCCTGTAGGAGAGAATCCTAGAGGGGGTAATAATATGAGATTTTTATGATCAAGTAGTGTGTGAATCAGCGGAGTATTGATTTTGCGTACTTCACCTGTGTGCTGATAGTCCACACCATGAATAACACCTAAGGGTTTAGCGGTGATGAGGTTGCCTGAAAGTATGCCGATTTCATTATTAATCGTTGGTGGCACACTCAGTATTTGGGTGAGTTTATTCTCTATGTCGATTCGTGTTTGACCAATGATTTGAGTGGCTGTTTGTAGCGTAATATCATCGGTAATACGTAAATCATTAATAATCTCAATAGTATGATTCAGTGTTTCAAGCTGTGCATCCACTTGAGGGCGAACGCCATAAACAAGAATTAAACGAATACCCAAAGTCATTAGAATACCGATATCTTTGAGTAGAGCAGGGTAGTTCGTGTGAGCTAATACCTTACCACTCAAGCCAATAACAAAAGTCTTGTCTTGATGTTGCTGGATATAGGGAGCCGCTTCATGGAAGAAGTTAATACGATTGTTGTGTTGACTAGACATGATAAGTAAAATTAAGCCTGAAAAGCATTAGGTATCCAGTCTAAACTATATTTACCCTCAATATCACCTTCAATAGCAACCACGTCAAAGCGTCCTGAGAGTGAGGGGTTCTCGTATTGCATATAATGCTGAGCGGTTTTGATAATACGTTGTTGTTTTTGTCGAGTCACACTATAAAGCGCACCACCATATTGTGATGATTGACGATAACGCACTTCAACAAAAACGGTTTGCTCATTCAGTGGGTCATAGAGAATGAGATCAATTTCACCCGCACGAGTGCTGTAATTACTACAAAGAGGCTTTAAGCCTTGTTTTTCAAGATAATCCTGTGCCAATCCTTCCGCTTGATCACCTATTTGACGCTTAGATTTCATTGATAAAATTAAGGTGTAGAGCGAACAATATGACCATTTTTAAAGCTAGCCCATTGTAAGGTGCGGTGGAATTGTCCATTGCGTTGCATCTTGATTTTTCCTGTATTCCCCGTAATACTTTGACCATTTTTTAACATAGTAAACTGCTGAGTAATACGATAAGCATCAAGTCCTAATGCATATAAACGAGGGTAGTTCTGTCGATTAATAGGATGTTCTAAGATATAAGGAATCTCGGTAAACTTGATGCCATCCAATACTTGATTAGCGACTGAATTAGACTTACCACTATAGATATGTGAAGTTGCATAAACAGGGACATGACGATTATTACTGCGAATAATAGGATAGATCTGCTTTGCTTGGCGTGGTGATCCAGCAAAGAAAATGATATCAACATGATTGTTTTGTGTTGCAATCGAACGTGATAATGATTTGTATTGACTGCTTTTATTGGGATAGCGTAATGTCTTATGAATGATGCCACCTTGAGAGTGATATTGATAGCCAAAGGCTTTTTCTATGCGCTGTCCCCATGCACTATTGGGTATTACTAGTAGTGCTTTTTTAAGCCCTTTATTGGCAATTTGTGATGCTACTTGAACAGCTTCATCTTCGGGTAATAAACCAAATTCATAGAGATTACTCGGCTTTTTACTGCCCGTAGGAATGTAGTTCAGACTCAGCACAGGAACAGGTAGGTTGCCATTTTTTGCTATTGAGATAATATTTGATTTAGCAAAAGGACCAATAACAAAGCTAACCCCCTTTTCGATGGCTTGGTTGTAAAGTACTGTACTATCCAGCTTTGCGCTATCCATTAACTTAAGTGAACCCGTTGCAGAATGAGTTCGTGCTGCAGTATGGATGCCTTCAAAGAGTTGCGCACCAATTTGGCGTATCGCACCTTGACGAGGAAGTAGTACGGCAATGGCTTTATTGCTATTGCTGTTATTATTTGTACTGCTGGGTGCTGGAGTTGCAGGTTGAGTCACTACAGGTTTGAGCTGACTTCTTGCCTGTTGTCGAGTTTGTTCTATTTTCTTTTGTAGACCTGCGGGGAGTGCAGGATAGCTCTGTTGTAAAATATCTAGCGCAATATTGGGTTGCTTTTGTAATAGTGCAAGCAGTGCTTTAGTGTAGTTATATCGTGCCGTATTCTCATTGCTTAAATGACGAGAATTTATGGCTTTGTAAAAATGTTGCATTACGGAAGTATCAGGTATAATCGCTGCTATCTCAATGGCTTGTAGGATGAGTCGATTGCGTGTTGGTGGTGCTTTCTCTAAGCCTGCATGATAGTAGGTATCAGCGGCTTCACGATGTAGACCTTGTTTATAGAGCTGGTTTGCCAAACGTATTTTATCATTCACCGCAGTGGCAGGTAGGGTGGGTAAATTAGGCTCAGGTAGCACAACAGGCTTAGTTGCAGCAGGTATTGCTGATGGTGTTGCGCTAGGAATAGGGTAGTTTGGTGACTTAGTTACACAACCACTCAAAAGAATACTGATAAAGAATAGGTAGCAAAGTAGTAGCTTATTCATAATAATGTATTTTTGGTAAATGAGGATAATTTTTTGAAAAAGAATAGTGGTACGTTGTACATAGTGGCGACCCCCATTGGTAATCTTGCGGATATGGGCTATCGGGCAGTAGAGACTTTGCGTAAAGTCAGTCGTATTTATGCCGAAGACACCAGAAATTCAATTAAATTATTGTCGTATTATGAAGTGCGAAACCAGCTATTTGCTCTTCATGATCATAATGAGTTATCTAAGGTTAATGAAATAGCCTTGCTGTTAGCTGAAGATAACGATATTGCCCTGATTTCAGATGCTGGAACACCCTTGATTAGTGATCCAGGTTATAAGCTCGTCAGGGAGCTGGCTAAATTAGGGCATAAAATTAGCCCAGTACCTGGAGCATCAGCGGTAATAGCCGCTCTGTCTGTTGCAGGTATCGCAACGGATAAATTCACTTTTGAAGGCTTTTTACCTGCAAAGAAAGTAGCACGCTTACAGTCACTTGAAAAGAATAAAAATCAAACTTATACCCAAGTTTATTACGAATCAAGCCATCGTATTGTTAACTCAGTTATTGCAATGCGCACAGTGATGGGAGATCAGCGTGATGTGTGTTTAGCGCGTGAGATTACTAAACTTTATGAGCAAATATTTCGTGGCACATTACTAGAGCTAGAGCATTGGTTAATCGCAGATAGTAATCATCAGCGAGGAGAGTTTGTTGTTGTTTTAGCAGGAGAGAAGGAAAACCCTGATGCAAGTGAGGAACAAGATGAAGCGCAACGCTTATTAAAAGAACTACTTACAGAGCTGTCGGTAAAGAAATCGGCCGCTTTGGTGGCTAAGCTAACCGCTGTATCTAAAAATGAAGCCTATAAAATGGCATTAGATATGAAGTAAATATTATTATGACGGTCTGTCAAACCGTCAAGATGATTACAGTGTTTTCAATACTTTTCTTTCAAATATAAAGCTACCAAAGGGAATTAATGCCGCTAATATACCCACGGTTATTTGGCTGGCTGATAAAGGTTTATCCTTTGATGAGTACTTAAATAGTACGAATAGATAACCAAGAAAAGCAATCCCGTGCATTGGTCCAATCAGTGAAACAAACTGAGGAATATCGGCCATATGCTTGAGAGGCACAGCGATTAACATTAATAGAACTAAAGTCGTGCCTTCAATAAGAGCGGCTGTACGGAGGTTGTTGAGAGTCATGGTGTTGCTCCTTCTGGTTGATTAATGTTCTGCTATTTTAGCCAAAAAAATCTGTTTCATAATAATGCCTTTTCCATTTTTAGATGAAAAAATAGCACAACTAGGTTTAATGATTCGCAAGATAGCATATTTTCTGAACTATTTTTACATACTGAAAAAGATAAACGTCCACAGTCAACTCAAAACCATTCAAGAAAAGGGTTTGCGTTTTGAGCATCGGAAAGCTTTGGGTTATGGCTTATCTTTTAATGCAAATTTAGCACTAAGTTGTGAAAGTGATCAAATAAAAAAGCGGTCTTCTATGCAGATCAATTATCAACACTCTTTTAGCAATGGACTTATTTTGGGATTGTTAGCTAGTTGGGATGGGTTACTGTAAGAAAATTGATAGAAATTTTAAGGATGAGGGAAGTACTATTATTGCTCAATAAAACAATTCTTTATGGTGCGATTGATGTGATAGTGACATACATTAGTTGAACAGTAAAAGAGAAGTTTTCCAAAGCCCTATATTAAAAACTTTGGAAAACCTATTGCTTGATATTGACTAACGATCCCAACGTCCTAGGCGTAAAAAATCAGGTGACCCCACACTACTACCAAGATAATAGCCTTTAACTGTACCTTCAGTGGGTAGCCATGTCCCTTCTTTGAATGGTACGTGTTCAATGCCAATACTGGGAATCCAAAACTTAGCAATATTATTATCATTTTTACCAAGATAAACTGCATTCCAACCTTGAAATTCTGAAGTATTATCACCCGGTTTCTCGAAGTAATATGTACTACCAGGGCGTAGTTCATCACCTTTGCTGGTATCAAAGAGCGCTAATTCTCCCTTAAGATTAAATACACCATCAACTTTAACGACACCTGCTTTTTCTGCTCGTCCATGCTGTACAAATCCGCCATCAAAGCTACTATTAGCATCATAAGGATCAAGCCATGATGAGATTAATAAGCGACCTGCATTCTTATTAAAATGATCATCACCCACAGTATCCATTGTTGCGAGTAAATTCAGAATGCTCATGGGTGAAGCACAATCAAAAGCATAATCAGCACGGCTATGAATAAGATCCTTGAGTGCATTTGATGCTAATATTTTCTTACCACTATCATCATGAGTACGTTGTAGCAACATACGGTTACCATTACGCTCGACGACCTCCCAAAAATCATTTTTTTCTAACACCTTCTCCCTTCTACGATTACCTTCAATGCGTCGTGTAAAAGGCTGATTTAATGATGAATTAGCAATATTAACAACCTTGTTAGTAAAAGGCCATCCACCACGAGCCATAGATTCTGCGCGTTGTACTAGAGATTGACGGAAATTGATTTTATAGAGATCATCGGTTGTCAGTTTTCTCTGTGAGACAATAGTACCTGCGGTATTTTTGATAACAACACGATCACCGACACTGAGCTTTCCATCCGCATTGCTACCGTCAATAACTGACATGACATTAGAAGCCGTGTCTCCTGATCGATTAGCAGCGTAGAGACCCTGCATAATATTTTTTTCTGCACTGGATAGATTGACTTCAGTTTCAGTTTGAGGCTGATTTGTATTTTGTGCTCTAAGTTGTGATAGTAATTTGAGAATCAATAAAATAAATTGAAAATTGCCCGCAAAAGGGCTAGTAGCAGCAGGCTGTGTTCTCGTTGTGTTTGATGAAGTTGTTGTTTGAGCTGGAATCAAAGAGGTATCTTGTCTATTTGATGGTGTTGCTTGAGTTAGTTGCATAATATTCTCTGTGTTAGTTGGTATATTTAATAATGAGTCATTATTTTTATGACGATTAGTTCGACTCTTTAATTAATGTTTTTAAATGGTTACTCACTCACAGAAACATTTTTATTATTATAAGTTTCGTCTCATTAAGAAAAGCATACCATTCAGATAAAGTGCTGCTAATACAAAGAAACTTGGTGGTAGTTATTTTCAGATGATTTGCTTTCTTGTTGAAAAACAATCAATTCTATTGGTAGCTATAATTTTTGATTCTCTCCTTTAAAATTTTAGACTTGGAGGTAACCTTTCGTGCAAAGGTCTCATAGAGATAAAGGAGTCTTTACTTAAATGAACATATAAAAAACTAACAAGCCCTTGTGTAGGTTGGTTAACTTAACGTTTATTTTAGTCTGTATTTATCGGTTAACTGGATGTTTAATTAAACTATTTTAGTTTTAAGCACCACTCCACAAGCGGGGGGTTAAGTCTGCGACACAAAAGCATAAGTACAAACATTATCAGTGAAATAAGGAAAGGTAAAAAAGCTAATTGTTCGTATTCTATGACCCTTCACGTATTTTTCGTTGACCTTTGTAAGCAGCACTTTCTTTATTCATGCGACACCAACTCTTTTTTTCTAGTGCTGGATTTATAGCTAGATCATCTCTGTAAGTTTTCTACTACCTCCTATCTCCTTATTAATATTATAAATTAAGCATTATTCTGTTTTTATTTTTTCCTCTCTAAAGATGGTTAAGAGAGTGTTTTATTGCCACCACAATATTTCATCTTCCTATATCTAATAATCATTACTATTAATATCAGTTGTTTGGGTCACTATTCTAGTACTCATAAAAAATTTCCTTTGACCTCATATTTTTAGCTATAACGCTACTTATTTTTACTGATTAATAAAAAGTGTTCGATAGAGAATAAGGTGAATCTATCATAGTTTGTTTAAGAACTGCCCATCTATCCTGCTGAATTATGTACTAAAATTATTAAATGCCCTGCTTATTAAGTGATATTAATAACTGGATTACTACATTTAATGGAAGAAAGAGATGAGTATTTTTTTATGTAACTTATGGCCTTATTTAGTGGGTGGACTAATAGGGTGGCTATTTTCAGGTTGGTTGGCTCGTAGACTCAAATTTGGCAACCCAGAAGATGTAGAAAGAATCGATAGATTAGAGAAAGAAAATCAAGTTATTGGTGGTTTATATTCTAGTATTCAAGAGTTTAAAAACACAGGAGCAAGTCATCTCCAAAAGATCAATAATTTACAGTCTGATATAACAATATTCAAAAGTAAACAGGCTGATGATCATAAATATATTACTAATTTAGAATCTGAGATAGAAGCTGAACGGCAGTCGGTTGCTAACTTTGAAAGCAAGGGGGCTGATGATCATCATTATATTATTAAGCTTGAAGAAGATCTAAAGCAAGAAAATAAAGTGATTAAACAGTTGCAGTCTGATAATAATAAATATAAAGCAGATACTGTTCGTCACTTTAAAAACATCTCTAAATTAGAACAAAAAAATAAAGACCATGAGAGTAAGGTAGAGGAAAATAATCAATATATTACAGGCTTGCATTCTGAGTTAAAGAAAGAGAAGGGAGCGATGGATCGCTTAAATACTGATCTTCAAGAGTCTAATACAAAGACTGCCAATCAGCTTAAAACCATTACTACATTAGAATCTGATAATAATAAATTTATTGCTGACCTAGAAAAAGAACAACAGGCAATTTCTACTTTACGATTAGATCTAAAGAATGCTGAGGGTCAAGGCTCAGATGATAGGCAGCATCTTGCTAAGTTGAAGTCAGAGCTAGAGAAAGAAAAACAGGCTGCCTCTTCTTTAAATCTGAATCTTGCTGACTTTAAGAGTAAAGGAAGCATTGACCAAAATCATATTACTCAGCTTGAAGCCGATTTGAAAAAGCAGAATCAGCAATTAGCGAGCCTACAATCTGATAATGATCAGTATGCATCTGATCTAGAGAAAGAGAGTAAGACGGTTTCAGCGTTACGTTTGAATCTAAAGGATAATGAGAATAAAGGTTCAGATGATAGACAGCAACTGGCTAACCTCAAATCAGAACAAATAAAAGAAAGACAGTCAATGACGGCATTACGCCTTAATCTTGCCAATATCAAGACGAAAGAAAACAATGATCAGGGTCGTATGATTAAATTAGAATCTGATCTGAAAAAAGAGACTCAGGAGATTGCAATATTGCGTTCTGATCTCCAAAAGTCAAATACTGAAAATAATAATTATATTGAACAGGTGTTTAACTTAGAGAAAGAAAGAGTGATTGTCGCTAATTTGCATTCTGATCTTCAGCAATCTAAGGATACTGTCGCTAATAATATTAACTATATTGCAGAATTAGAAAAAGAAAAAAATCTTCTTGAAAAACTACGCTTAGATATTAATGGCTATAAAAATACGCAGTCAGATAATCAAAAATCTATTGCTGATTTAAAATCTAAGTTATTAACAGAGCAGAAAAAAGGAGAGAGTCACGAGGGGGAAATTAAGACTTTGCGTTCTAATCTTTTGAGTACCGAAAATAAAAGTGCTAGTTATGTGACGCAAATTTCATCTTTAGGCTCTGAGATAAAGAGAAAAAGAGAGCTTGATGTTAAGGCGATGGGTAATTTAAAAGCAACGCTTGAAAAAGAGCAAGATGCGATTTTGTCCTTAGATTCTAAGCTTAAAAGAAAGGAAGAAATTGAATCAAATCATCTCAAAAAGATTGCTGAGTTGAAAGACAGTAGTAAGATTATTGATCAATTACAAATAGATATTAGACAGTATGAGAATAAGGATGCGCGTAGTTTAAAGCAAATTGCTGAGCTAGAAAGATCAAAGGCAGAAATCAATATTGTGAACTTTGATAAGCAAAAATGTATTATTATTTTAGAAGAAGAAGGTGCTAAGGCTCAGTCTGCTCTACAGAAGCAATCAGCAGAACTTGAGGTGATAAAGCTTGAGTTTGATCGAGAAACCACTGAAAATATTAAATATCTCAATCATATTACTCAGCTTAAGTTTGAGTTAGATCAGTATAAATCGGGTGATGAGATTGATCTGAAAGCCGCACAAAAAGCTGGGATTAGCCTTAAATCTAAGGATGATTTCACTGCTATTGAGGGCATTGGCTCTAAGGTAAATCAGTTAATTCATCAGGCTGATATTACAACATTCCAGAGCTTGTCGAATACTTCAACCCATGATGTTCAAAAGATTCTGAATAAAGCAGGTGCTAAGGATGCTATGACCAACTCAAGTACATGGTCTGATCAAGCATATTTAGCAGCACATAATCGCTGGTCTGCGTTGAAAGTATTACAAGATGCTTTAGTCAGTGGTGTTTATTCCGATTTTTCTAAGGTGAAGGGTAAACAAGGAGGTAAAGAGGGGCAGTTAAAGACCGTTAATGTTAGAGCGGCAAAGTTGGCAGGTTTTACTGTGCGAGGCTCCGCTACGGGTAAAAAGCATGATTTTACGGTTGTGCTAGGCATCGGTTCAAAAATAAATGAGCTAATCCATAATGCGGGTATCTATACTTATAGTACTTTAGCTGAAACAAAAGTATCAACGATTCAAACTATTTTAAATGATGCTGGCTCAAGATTTAGACTCGCTCAACCTGATACATGGCCACAACAATCGAATATGGCAGCTAATAATCAATGGAATGAGCTAAAGGAATGGCAATATAAATTAGACGGAGGCAAAGTTTAAAATGTCACATAATAATAATAAACCTATTTCCCCTTTATGGGCGGCTTTTAAGAAGACTTGGATTACGATTGCAACCTTACTCCTGTTATTTTTAGCACTGCTATGGTTCTTTGGCTACGGGCCAGGTCGTAGTTGTGCTGTTAATATGGGTGGAATGACAACGGATACCAATAAGACAGGAACGACGCTTTCTCCAGAAGAAAAACCTATTGATCCTGATATTATACTGAATAATATTGGTTCTACTAGAGGGGATGCTTCAATTGTTAGAGTCCCTCTAGGTTCTCGTTTTACTGATACTGGAGCAATAGCAGTTGATAGCACAGGTGGTGATATTGATGTGAAAGTTGCGGGTGAGGTTGATACGAGTGTTGCTGGAGAGTATGTACTTAGCTATAGCGCTACAGATGAATTGGGTAATACAACCTATCGTATTCGCACGGTTATTGTTGTCGATGAAAAGGCTGGTGAGGCAGTCAAAGCGGCAATGGATACTGATTCAACCGAGCCAAAGGGTAAAGCCACAGTCAAAGCGACAACGGATGCTGATTCAGTCGATCCAAAAGGTAAAGCCACAGTCAAAGTGACAACGGATACCGATTCAACCGAGCCAAAAGGTAAAGCCATAGTCAAAGCGACAACGGATACCGATTCAACCGAGCCAAAAGGTAAAGCCACAGTCAAAGCGACAAAGGATACTGATTCAGCCGAGCCAAAGGGTAAAGCCACAGTCAAAGCGACAACGAATGCCGATTCAATCGTACCTAAAGATAGAGATGTAACACTATCTAAGCAGGGAAAATCTAATAAAGTTAAGCCTATTTTAATCTTGAATGGTGCAGTGAATACTACAATTGCAGTGGGTGAAGATTTTATTGATGCGGGTGCTACTGCTCATGATGGGCAAGGTAATGACCTGAGAGTTAAGGTTGTTGGTGTTGTTGATAATAAGATATTAGGTGAATATACCTTAATTTATACCGCAAAGGATTCCGCAGGTAATGCGGTAGAGGCTACTCGTAAGGTGATGGTAATAACGGGTGAAAAAAAGTCAAGGTCTGGTTTTAGCCTCAATGGTGAGCGCACTGTAACGATTCAGCAAGGGTCAGCATATATTGAGAAGGGTATTGTTGCCGCTTCTGGTGAGAAGATGACGGTTGCTGTTAGTGGCGTTGTTGATGCAGATACAGTGGGTCGTTATGAGTTGGATTATTTGATAACCAATGCAAAAGGTCGTAAATCAACCATACGACGTACTGTAATTGTCGAACCTACTTCTCAGGAAGTACTCAACAAATTAACAGTGGCAAAGCTTTACTTTGGTCTTAATAAATCAACACCTTCTCATGACAGAGATAATACCTTGCCGAAAGTGCTGAAAATACTTCAGGATAACCCCGATACAAAAGCTTATGTTTCAGGGTTTCATGATCCTAGTGGCAGTATTATTGATAATAGACGTTTAGCAAAAAATCGAGCAAAAACAGTCATTGCTCTATTGCAAGAAAAAGGCATTCGCCGTAGTCGTATTGTGGTACGAGAACCAACAGAGACCACTGGTACTGGTGCTCCAGGTGAAGCGCGTCGAGTTGAGGTGGAAGTAAAGCAATAATGAGGTATTGACCTGAGAAGGTCAGGTTCATTATTTCATCAGAAGTTCCTGTTAGATTTTAGCTCGAGTTTGATCGTACGCTATTCTTCTAAAAAAAGGCAAAATTTTAGAGCCTTCTGTAATGTGGTTCACAGAGGCAACAGGAACGGCTGATTATTTCATCAGCGATGAGGTTAAAACATGGTTTTTGTGATGACGAGCACAACAATAATGATCAATAATAAACTAGGCGCTTCGTTAAAATAGCGATACCAGCGGTGGCTGTGTTGATTCTTATCATTTCTAAACTGAATCATTAGGCGATAACAGTAGTAATGATAAATAAAAAGTAGCACTAGAGCCGCTAGTTTCATATGAAACCAACCATAGGAAAGTAGGTCAGGACGTTTGAATAGTAGTACTAAGCCTAGTACTAATGTCAAACCTGCCCCTAAGGTCATCATAATATAAAGTCGTCTTTCCATGACTTTAAAGAGTTTAAAGCTGGCTTGGTTTTCTTCCATTGCATGATAAACATAGAGTCTAGGAAGATAAAATAGCCCTGCAAACCATGTCACCATAAAAACAATGTGAAAAGCTTTAATCCATAGATAATCCATTGTGTGTCACCTGAGTAGTTACTTGTTAACCTGCTTGGGGTATTATAGCCCCTTTGCTAACCAAGAAGATATTACTGTGAAAAAAGTTGGAATTGTAGGTGCGACAGGTTATACCGGTGTTGAGTTATTACGTTTATTAGCAATGCATGATGGTGTCGAGGTCACGGTGGTTACATCCCGTGCGAATGCAGGTGAACGTGTTGATGCTATGTTCCCGAACCTCCGTGGCTTTGTTGATATTGAATTTACCGCTCCTGATGAAAAGAGTTTATTTGTTTGTGATCTAGTGTTCTTTGCCACTCCGAATGGTATTGCGATGAAATATGCTCCTGCATTACTAGAGCAGGGTGTAAAGGTGATTGATTTAGCGGCAGATTATCGAATTAAAGATCAAGCCGTCTGGGAGCAGTGGTACGGTATGGATCATGCTAGCCCTGATCTATTGAGCCAAGCAATTTATGGCTTGCCAGAGATACACCGAGAGAAGATTAAAGAGGCTCAGTTAGTGGCTAACCCTGGTTGTTATCCCACAGCAGTCACTTTGGCTTTATTGCCTTTACTAGAGTCTGGTATTTTAAAGGATGCTGATATTATTGCTGATTGTAAGTCGGGTGCTAGTGGTGCGGGTCGTGGTGCCAATGTCGGTACTTTATTAGCAGAGGCAGGTGATAATTTTAAAGCCTATGCAGCGACAGGGCACCGTCATCTTCCTGAAATATCACAAACCATAAAAAGGATACTTGGGGAAGAGGCTGATTTTACTTTTATACCTCATTTGTTGCCAATAATTCGGGGAATTCATGCCACTGTTTATTCTTCATTGGATCAGCAATATGATTTATATTCTTTATATGCGAAACGTTATGAGAATGAGCCTTTTGTTGATGTCTTGCCAGAAGGGAGCCATCCTGAAACGCGTTCGGTAAAGAGTTCTAATATGTGTCGAATTTCACCTTTGCGAGTTGGCGATAAGCAGCGTGTTGTTGTGCTATCTGTGATTGATAATTTAGTTAAAGGTGCTGCTGGGCAGGCGATTCAAAATATGAATTTAATGTTGGGCTTTGAGGAAACAAAGGCACTGAATGCACCTGCTTTATTACCTTAGGTCGATAAAAAATGATCATTTCACTAAAAGTTTGTATTTTGTAGTGTCAGATGTACATTGCAACACTTTAAACGGACAGATGTACTGGCGACTAATCTAGTCTACACTTAGCGAATAACGACAGTCTTACTTATAAGGTATGGCTGTTTGTTATAATAAAAAAATATGGGGATTCACTAAGGATAATTCATAATAATAGACTGATTCAACTATTATTATAAATAACATCAAAACCATCAGTTGAAAAGTGGTGCCTGAATACCTTAAACCTTAGGAAGAATTATTATGTTTAAAAAGAATACGACGGTGCAAACCGTTGCAGAACAACCAATCAATCATAGTGCTCCAGAAGAAAAAATCAGTATTAATACTCTTATTGGTAAGGGAACTAAAGTAGAGGGTGGAATTAGCTTTACAGGTGTATTGAGAGTTGATGGCAGTGTTCATGGTGATATTAGCTCTACTGATGATCAAGCAATCTTGATCCTTGAGAGTAGCGGGCAAATTGAAGGTGAAGTGCGCGTTCCTCATATGAAAGTTAATGGCACAGTAACAGGAAATGTTTATGCACAGGGTAAGATTGATTTATTCCCTAATGCTCAAATCATTGGTGATGTCTTCTATAATTTATTAGAGATGGAAGTGGGTGCGGTGGTTAATGGTCGTATGATGCGAGAGGAAGTAGCTTCTGCGGTTGCTAAAACAGAGCCTAGCCCTGATTTTGAAGAAATTGTTGATGATTTAGAGAACGGTGAAAAAATGGAAAAATTTTAGCACCTTCTGTTGTCTGGTTCATAGCGGCAAAGGAAGCGGCTGATAATGTGAGTTTTAGCTTGATCTGCTCCAACCTATATATTTCATATAGGTTGGTTCTTTTGCACTACCTTTTTGTTTTGAAAGTAGCTATACTGCGCGGATTGTGCACCCGTAGCTCAGCTGGATAGAGTGTCGGCCTCCGAAGCCGAAGGTCATGCGTTCGAATCGCATCGGGTGCGCCAATATCCTATTTCATTTTATCCCATATAATCTCTAAACTGCTATTTATTAAAGGTTTAATGGTACTGAAGCTTCCTAATTTAACTGAAACCGCACAG
>JAGLEV010000065.1 GCA_023144895.1 Thiotrichaceae bacterium | reverse complement strand
AAAATTTAGTCAAAAAATAATTGATTAATAATCAGTTAAGATATAACTTGTAGAAGGAAAAGCATATTTGTTGTTTTTTGAAAGTTCATTATGTAAGTAGCTGTATTTAAATAAAATAGCTAACAAGTCGCATCACAAACGACAGCTAACTCAACCTTATTTTTGTGCTTCGCTATCGCTCATTTTTGCACAAAAACAAGGTTGAGTTAGCTGCGTGTGTACGCGGCGTTAGGTATTAGAGTGGGGATTGCTGTATAAACGTTCATTCATTAAATTCTCAAAAATACTAGTTTTTTAGTCTCGTCAGATAGATGAAAATCTATCCTATTTCAGAAAATTTTTATAAAAAAATTAAAGAAAGAAGAGCAGTGAATGAGGTAGTGCCGATATCCTAAATCCCTTGTAGCAGACCTCATAGGTAAAAATAAGAGATCTCTCTTTAATCTACAAACATGCAGATTTAACGGATATTAATACATCCATTACTAATATTTCGTACCGATAAAGTAAAAGTGCCTCCATTTTTAAGTTTTATCGCATAGGGGGCTTGTCGTGAAATGACATTTATACTACGAGAATTGAGCTTCCAGATCATATCATTAACACCTGAATGGCAAAATTTACTAACACCACTAGTTATTCCAACTAAGCTACATTCACCTTGTCTTAAAGAAGACAAGGGATTCCCTCTTCTTGTTCTTGTAAAGCGCACAGTAACTCTCCTGCTATGAGCATTATATGCTAGATCCATACCACCGCCTGCTTTACATCTTATTTTTTTTTGAACAACAACTGAACTTGAGTGTGCTTGTCCTAAGCATTCTGTCTTTTTTAAATCTCCAGAAACTCTTTTAGTAGAGCCAGGCGCGATTGTTTTCCAGTGATCACCAGATATATCCCAATATTTTATCTTAAGACTATGCCTTCCAGTATTTCTTATAACTCTCATATGGTTGCGCAGTGTTGTTTGTGTTGAATTATGATGAATCACAAAGTTGTTACTACCTGTCACCCTTGTATTGAAAAGGTTATTTGAATAGCTTACTTTTATTTTACATTCATTGGCTATTGCATTGTTGTAGGAAAGTAGACTAGATAGTAGCATTGCTGATATTAGTAAGAGCTTATTATTACTTTTTTTATATTTCATAACTTATTCCTTTTAATTTATAAAATTTCAACTTTAAGTATAACTATTAAGCATAGTCGTACTCCAAATTAGTATAGTATAAAAAAAAAGGAAGGGAGCTAGTCGCTGTTAGTTCTCAACAAAACGCATTAAAGTCAAAAACATTTCGCTTCATCTTAAAAGCAATAATATAGGAGCAAATTGCTGTTAATTTCCAAATAAAAGCTTTTAAGCTAAAAGAGAAAAGAACAAAAAATATGAGGGGTGGCTAAAAAATAAGAAATGTTGTTAAATCACGACTGTACTGTATAAAAACCTAACAAACGCTTTAATTTGACGGGCTAACTCAGGGATTCTCGTCATTCTGTAGTTTCGTTTAACTTCATCGTATGATTGAGTTCAGTTAAATCAAACCGCCCGACAACTTAAGCGAGCGTTAGAGCCTAAAAATAAAAAATGGTGCATTTACGCTAGACTTGCTGAATTCTAGATCAAATAAGGATTTTAAAAATTGAGGTAGTGGTTGAATTCTAACTGTTACTATATAATACTGATCCACACTAAATAACATGAATAAAGCTAATGATTCGAACAACACATTCCTGTACTCACTGCAAAAGCACAAAGCTTAAAAAAAATGGAACAACCACTAAGGGCAAGCAAAAATTCTACTGCCATGAGTGTGGCAAGTACGGAACACTGAATCCAGAAGCTCGTTATACTGAAGAGAGAAAAGAAGAAATAATTCGTGCCTATCAAGAAGGTAGTAGCTTACGAGGCATAGAGCGTAGCTTTGGCGTTGCTCGTCAAACGGTCGCAGCTTGGATTAAAAAAAGTCCAACCATTGCCCAAACTAAAAGAGAATTTACTGACTCCTCAAAAAGGTGATGTTTTAGAACTTGATGAGTGGCTGAATTCAAGTCAACATTCCATCATCTTCTCTAATATAAAAACCACCGCCTGCTCCCGCACACTCCCTCTATCACCCTTAAAATACTGTGTACTTACCCGTACGAATTGATCTTTTTGTTGCCATGCAAAGCAAACCATACCCACTGGTTTTTCCTTACTGCCTCCAGTCGGTCCTGCTATTCCACTAATGGCAACCGCTATATTAGCGGAGGAATGTATCAATGCACCACTGACCATTTCCGCAACAGTCTGTTCACTCACTGCACCATACCGTTCTAAAGTCGCACTATTAACACCGAGTAAGTCTTGCTTAGATTCATTAGTATAAGTGACAAAACCACGATCAAACCAAGCCGAACTACCCGCAATATCGGTCATAAGCTTAGCAACCCAGCCACCCGTACAAGATTCTGCACTCGCAAGGATTAAATTCTGGGTCAATAAATGATTAGCGACAGTCTTCGCTAGTGATTCAAGCATTTTTCTGACGCTCAGCAATCGTTTGAGCCACATTGTCACGTAGATAAATAGGTTGAGCCTCACTGGCATCGACCCATTTTTGTTGCTGATAATCTTCTACTGCGAGTAAGGCAATAAATTCTGCCGAAGGGTTTAATTCACTATCCACTTGACTTAGCTGTGAACCCTGCCGCTCATTAAGCTCTATAGCATATTCCGCCCAAGCTGAACCGACAGCACAACAATCAGGTATCGTAATTAAAGGAGTTTCGCTGGGTTTACACACTTGTTCAGCAATACTCGGTTTCATAATGCCATTATCATTGTAATATTGCCCCCAATACACTTCAGCAATTCGTGCATCTAAAGCGGCCACAACATTAGAATGACCATATAAATGATAAGCAGATTGAGCCATTGCTGCCAGTGTAGAAACAGGAATCACGGCAAGATCAGCAGCGAGCGCAAGCCCTTGGGTGACCCCTGTGGCTATTCGTAGACCGGTAAAAGCACCGGGACCTCGGCTAAAGGCGATAGCATCAAGCTGAGTCAGCTTTAAATCGGCATCTTGCAATAACAATTCCACCATCGGTAAAATCAACCGGGTATGCTCTCGTGGTGCAAGCTTGAACTCTACCTTGATCTCATCATCAATTAATAAGGCCGCTGAACAAGCACTCGTGGCTGTTTCAATCGCTAGTATTTTCATCGCTGTGCTCAGTAAGTGCAAAGAAGCGTTTTACCACATCTATTTTCTGAGTTCTAGGGATACGTGGCAAGCTTTCTAAAAAAACCTTGCCATAAAATTTAGTACGTAGCCGTGGATCACAAATAACTAAGACACCTCGGTCATTCATATCTCGAATCAAACGCCCAACTCCCTGCTTTAAAACAATGACAGCATGAGGAAGTTGAAATTCAGCAAAAGGATTGCCCTTATTATTTCTAATTGATTGTATCCTTGCTTCAGTCACAGGATCAAAAGGTGAAGCAAAGGGTAGTTTATCAATAATCACACAACTTAGAGCCGTACCTCGCACATCAACCCCTTCCCAGAAACTGCCTGTTCCGAGTAAGACGGCATTACCTGCTTTGCGAAATTGCTCAATCATATCGTGCTGACTGGCTTCACCTTGAACCAACAACTTACGCCCTTTAATCTCCTTAGCATCACTCAGCCATTCAACCGCCTCGTTCAATGCGCGATAGGAAGTAAAGAGCATAAACACCCCTCCTTGACAAGCTTCGATGACTGGCAAAGCCGCTTTAATAACCTCTTCAACAAAGTGACCTTGTTGTGGTTCAGGAATATTAGGCGGTGCATACATTAAAGCATGGTGCCAATAATCAAAGGGGCTATCCAACTGCAATTCAGTCGCATTATCAATCCCCATTCTTTGCACAAAATGCTCAAAGCTATTATCAACAGCCAAGGTTGCAGAGGTAAAAACCCATGCACAAGGCATTGTGTCCATTTGCTTTTTAAATTGATCAGAGATATCTAATGGCGTAGAGACTAATGTAAATGAACGAGTAAACGTCTCATACCACTGTACCGTATTAGCCCCTGATTTTTGAATAGCGGTGAAGTTATTTTTTATTGCTTGCACTCGCTCTAAACAGTTTTGCAAGCCTTTACCACGTTCAGCAAAGGTATTAAGCTGAATTTCTAATTGACTGAATAAATCATTGAGATCAGCCACTGCTGTTTCAATCGCAGGCTTAGTGTTGATTTTATACCAAGGCTCACGAATACCAGGTTTATCCATCAATAGACGCATATCTTGAATCTGTGAATCCAAAGTGCGTGATAATTCAATCAAATCAGGCATGTCTTTTTCAATCATTGCTTCAGCTAAAATATCTTTGGCTAAATCACGAACTTGTCGACTGCTGAAAGTAATACTAAAAAAGTTACTCGCAATCTCAGGCAATTGATGAGACTCATCAAGAATCACTGTATTCGCTGAAGGTAGTAACTCACCAAAACCTTCTTCTTTTAATGCCATATCGGCAAAAAACAGGTGATGATTAACAACAACAATATCTGCTTCTTGTGCTTCTTTTCGTGCATTAGCAATATAGCATTCGTCATAATTAGGGCACTCTGCACTCAAACAGTTATCTGCTGTTGAGGTGACACTAGGCCAGACTTCTGAGTCACGAGGAACCGCACGTATTTCCGCTATTTCACCATGAGTAGTGACAATAGACCAATCCTTTATTCGCTGTAAATATCCAATAGAACGCCTGTCTCGATAAGTACTATCATGCAATGCCTGTTGCAAACGATAAAGACAAAGGTAATTAGCACGCCCTTTTAATAAGGCAACTCTTGTCGATGTCTTCAGTGCTTTTTTAACCAGTGGAATATCTTTAAGAAATAATTGATCTTGCAGAGTTTTCGTCCCCGTGGAGATAATCACTTTACCTCCCGAAGATAAGGCAGGGACTAAATAGGCAAAGGTTTTCCCTACTCCCGTTCCTGCTTCAATAATAACCGCACTATCCTCTTTAATTGCAGCGGCAACATGACTCGCCATTGCCTGTTGTTGCTCACGAGGAGAGAAGCCCTCAATAACTTTTGCTAATGCTCCCTCTGCCCCTAACTCTTGATACCAGTAGTCTTGTTGACTAGGATCTGTTTCGTTCATAACGTAATGCGTCTTTTAGCGATTGAATATTACCTGAGCGTTTGCTTGCCATCTTAATAATACTCCAGTTTTTACGCTCTAAAGCACTACCTGAAGTACTGTATAAATTAGACTTCTTAGCCATCACAATGGTACGTGCATCATTGCCTTTGTCATAATATGTTTTTGCCAGCTCTGTCCAAATAATAGGATTATTAGGCTCTATTCGTAAAGCACGCTCAAGATAGCTAATAGCCGATGAATATTGCTGTCGACTAGTAGCACTTTCTGCTTGTGCTAACAAACCTTTGGTTGCGGGTAATAATACTTCCTTGCTAGCGGCTGTATTGCGCCGCTGAGGAACGCTTTCATAAGGATTACGACCATTGGTAGCAATGACTTTTTTCCGTGTAGGAATCGCAACAATAATAGGTCGAGCAGGACGACGCATTGTTTGCTTATGTTGTCTCGTTGTCGCCACAGGAACAGGTCTAGGTCTACGCATTACGGGTGTTGGCTTTCTTGGTGCTGGTAGTTTTCTTCTTGTGTATTTTTTTACAGCAGGTCGAGGCTTAACACTACGCCTAGCGGGTCTCTTAACAGAGTGAGTAATCACTCTTTTCTTTATTGCCACTGGCACATGAGGCGCTGGTATTGGGTGAGTTCGCACCCTCGGTGAGGGTGTATAAGCACTCGGTGTTGCACTACATGCTGAAAGAAAAGAAGCCGAGAGGCAAGAAATTAAAAAGTAAAACTTTGATTTTAATAGCATAACAAATAGGTAATTTATGATTTTTTATAAACACTCTATGGACAGGTACTAGAATTCAACGAAGCGATTGAAATTACTGCATACCCTGCCAAACAGGATGACTTGCTGATGAGCTTGCAGGTGGGGTTGGAGTTTTCTTCCTTACCGCGCCTGGTTTTATCTTTACTGGTGGTTTTACCGCAGGTTTAATTGGCTTAACTCGCGGTTTTACTGGCGGTTTTACTGACTTTCTCTTTTTATCGTTGTGCTTCTTTTTAACCTTGCTAATAAGTACTGCCTTTGCCTTTTGGGGATAAGAAACAACCTCACTTGATCTTATTATAGGAACAGGAGCACAATAACGTTTCTTTTTTGGCTTATTCAACTCTGTAAACGGTAAAGATAATGCTTTACCACATGAACTATTATATAACAATCCTGACTCTTCATCTATTTTCACCCATTCAACTCCCTTAGGAGTTTTTGGCTTAAAGGGTTTTGTTGGAAGCCTTTTCATCATATCAGCCCAGACTAATAATGCTCCCGTTGCTCCTGTTAATGCTGTGGGTTTATTATCATCACGCCCAATCCAAACCGTCATGACATGCTGACCTGTAAAACCTGCATACCAACTATCACGCTTATCATTGGTTGTTCCTGTCTTACCTGCTGAGTTTTTCCATTTAGGTAAGACTCTTGAAAGGTATTGTGCCGTACCACTTCGAGTCACCTCATTCATCGCATAAGTCACTTGATAAACTGCTTGAGGTGAAGCAACCTGTTTAATATTTAAAGGGTAACGTTTAAGATGATCGCCATAAGCATCCATGACTGAGCGTATGCCTTTAAGTGGAGTATAGGTTCCCTCTGCTGCCAGTGTCTGGAACATTTGTTGGACTTCTATCGGTCTTAGTTCTGATGTACCTAATAAAATAGAGGGGTAAGGAGGAATATCAGAACGCACACCTAAACTATGGATTAATTGAATCACATGATCGAGCCCTGAATTAATACCAATCCGTACTGTCGGTGTATTTCTTGAAAGAACTAGTGCCTTAAAAAATAAAACAGCTCCCATATCGTTGTGATCATAATTACGAGGTTTCCACTCTTCATTACCCACTTTAACCACGACCTCAGCATCGCTAATACGTGTCGCTAAGCTATATTTGGGACTATTCTCTAAAGCACTTAAAAAGACAACAGGCTTAATCACCGAACCTATCTGACGCTTCGCATCAAGAGCACGATTATAACCCTCATAGCGTGGATTACGACCACCCACAATAGCTAATATATCACCCGTTTTAACATCACTAACAACCATTGCGCCATTAAGCTTGCCCTTTTCAATTTTATACTTTTTTTCTAGTTTACGAATGCGACTCACAACGGCATTTTCAGCATTCATTTGAATAATAGGATCCATCGCAGTGAAAATAAGTAAGCCTTCACTATTAACAGCACTGTCTTGATAGTCACGTCTTAGTTGTTTTTTTACTAGCTCTAAATAGGCAGGGAATGGACTTGCACTAGAAGGTCTTGCCTTAGTGACACCAAGCTCTGTTTTCTTAGCAACCAAGTTTTTTTCAGCACTGATCACCCCTTCTCGTGCCATCACATCGAGAACAATATTGCGACGCTCTTTTGCTCGGTTAGGATAACGCCGAGGATTATAATAAGAGGCTCCTTTAGCTAAACCAATTAATAAAGCCAGTTGCTCAACGGGTAATTCTCGTAAAGGTGTATTAAAGTAAAACTGTGATGCTAAAGCAAACCCATGAATGGCTCGTTGCCCATTCTGACCTAAGTATATTTCATTAATATAGGCTTCTAATAGTTTATCCTTGCTGTAATGCATTTCTAGCAACATCGCCATTGTTGCTTCATTGATTTTACGTGTATAGGACTGCTCATTATTGAGAAAATAATTCTTCACAAGCTGCTGTGTTAGCGTACTACCCCCTTGCACTTTACGTCCTTTACGCACATTCGCTAATAAAGCTCGAACAATAGAGGTTGGATTAATACCAAAATGGTTGTAGTAGTTTTTATCTTCTACCGCAATGAGACCTTCTGACAATAAAGGCGGTACATTTTTCAACTTAACCAGAATACGGTTTTCATTATGTGATGGGTAAAAATTACCAATCAAAATAGGTTCTAAACGTATTAGACTCACCGTTTTTTTATTTTCAGTATTCTTTAGTCTAACAACCCTTCCATGTTTATTAATAGTGACCGTAAAAAGACGTTCTGGCTCTTTATCCTCAGCAAACTGAAAGCCACGAGTATGGATCGTTAACTGATTGCCACGTTTACTATATTGCCCTGTTGAAGAAGGATTTGCTGTTTTTTTATAACGTAGTAAATGAAGTTCTTTTTCAAGGTTAGAAGCGGCTAAAATTTTACCCTTGTAGATTTCAAGAGGACGAGCAAAGACTCTTGCAGGTAAAGACCAACGTTTACCTTCAAATTTCTTAGTAACTATTTGATCTTGTCGTAATACAAAAGCGGCTGCAAGTAAAAAGCCCGTTACAATACCCACTAACACAAAAACACGTAGTACTTGGGATAAAAAAACAAGAACTTTAATTAGGGTTTTAATAACTTACAACCTCTTATTCCATTATAATTATGCTAGGTATTATTATAAATTCCAGCTAGGTGTGAAAAAGCATACATCAGGGAAAAACAGTGTATAGGGGATATTCTTTCATCGCAAAGATTATTCCTTGCAAAACAATAAAAATACAGTGACCCTTACAAAGATCATTTTTACCTAAAAAAATGCGATTAATGATAACATTGCGATGCTAATACGCAAGCTTCACACAACGGTACTTTTAAACAGTGGATACGACACTGTTTAGCAATCAGTGCATGAAATTCTTGAAACAAATCAACATCCCCTTCTAGTGATATTTCAATCAAGTGCCTTGTCTCATCATGTGATAAACCTTCAGGAACCACCCCCAGACGACGAAATAAACGTCGTGTATCACTATTAACAGTAAAAACAGGACGGTTAAAAGCATGTAATAATATTGAATCTGCCATTTCAACACTGATTCCATTAATTGCTAATAACTGCTGACGCAAAGTGTCAGTATCCCATTGATCCAATAGAGGCATTCCATCGACTTGCTGATACCAAGTCACTAGATTTTCTACGCTTTGTTTATCTTCAGCGAACAGTCTCGCCACGACTATCTCAAAGCTCGCGCCAGACCACTTATTTTGCTCACCATAAGCCTTATATAAACAACTAAAAGCTTGACCAATCAAGATCGGGGGCTCTTTTTCTTCCTTCTTCGTTTTTGTTGCAACTTTTGCTTTGCTGAACGTGTCTTTGTTGGAGTATGACGTGGGTTATAATTATTCCCACGCTTTTTATGCTGAGATCCTTTAGCGTTTCTAAGCTCAACAGGGAAATCACCTAAATCTAAACCAACACTCTCATAAAGCTTACGCATTTTAGGTCGTGACAATAGTTCATATTTGCCACTACGCAAACTGCGCTCTAAAGAAATAATGCCATAACGTACACGTCGTAAGCGACTCACTATTAAGCCTTGCGACTCCCAAAGGCGACGCACTTCACGATTACGCCCTTCCTTCAATATGACGTGATACCACTGGTTAGCGCCTTCACCACCAATAAAGCGAATACTATCAAAGCTTGCTTTTTCACCATCAAGATCAACGCCTTTTTTCAACCGTTCCAGCATCTCATCTTTTACATCACCTAAAACTCGCACAGCATATTCACGCTCCACTTCAGAGGAAGGGTGCATTAGCTTATTAGCGAGTTCGCCATCATTCGTGAAAAGTAATAAACCATCAGTATTAATATCAAGACGACCAATAGATATCCACCGCCCTGAACTAAGGTCAGGTAAGTTTTTATAAACTGTTTCTCGACCTTCTGGATCATCACGAGTACAGATTTCACCCGGCTTTTTATGATAAAGCAATACTGATTTAGCCACTCTTAGCTTGGTTGCCAAGCGCAAATTTTGCCCTCGCAAAGTGACCCGATCATTTTCTGTGATTTTCTGACCCTGAGATGCCTTCACACCATTAACAATGATCTCACCAGATTCCACCCAACGTTCAATTTGACGACGGGAACCATAGCCCGCACGGGCTAGTATTTTTTGTATACGTTCTTCTTGCATCGCTTGATTATGGCACTTTTAGTGTGTAAGTCATACTAGAGTAAAAAAAAGCATTAGTAACAATCGCCCACTTTATCGAACAATTACTCTACAGTGTTGATTAGATTATATAACTATTAAGCTTTCATTAATATTAAAAGATTATGATTTGGAAAAAATTATCAGTAAGCGGGATATCTTTCAAGAAAAATAGATTAAAAATCTATCCATTGCTTAACTCAAATGAAGTTTCATTCTAGAACATCCCTTTGAATAAGTAATGCTAGACATTATATAAAAAACAATCATTTTGTTGGTTTTCTCAACCAGAAAGATAACTGATCTTAACCTCACAACCCCTTATATTAAATGAGTAGTATTGACATACTAATAATTATAACTTTTATCATTAGAAAACCTTAGGAAATTTTAAACATGAAGAACCGTCACACGCTAGCATTAGGTTTAATCACACTAACCTTCTCTTTACTGACCCCTAGCTATATTGCCCATCTATTGAATAGCCTACAAGAATCAGGAATGATTATTTTTTTAGGTAATCATTTACAGAATGCAGAAGCAAAGTTTGTCATCACCGTACTTGTGGCTTTCCTCTTTGTATCACTGCTGGCAACACTAAAATTATTAGGATCTTTTTGTATTAGTTGTTACTTTAAAAATAGTCATTTTCAACACGCTAAAAAGCCTAAGCGGACTTACCAAACGTCTTATTAAACCATTTGGCAACATGGCTACTAGACTCTGTTTTCCCTGTCATTAGATAACTAAGAACATTCATATTTTTGGTTGTCCACTGCATTAAACAATCAGCATCCTCTGATCCACACATCAAGATACGATCACCAACTTCTAGCTGACGATCATCTTCAGGAAGCATGACATTACCTTTACCACGATTAAGAAATAAGGGTAGTGCATTTAAAGTACGACTTCGATCTCGAGGACTACGCAATAGGTCAGCAATAACAACGGATTGTATACTGACTTTATTGTATAAAGCGGGTGTTGTCTCCTTATCAATAACAAATTCCCAAAGTTTCGGTGTTTCATCCTGAGCAATACCAATAATTCTACTCACTAAAATATTGGCTTTATGCTCCTTAAAGCGAATAGCAATTCGTAAGAAATCACCCAGCAAAGGGGTTCGAATCAGTGCAAATATTTTATGTGCAACTGCTCCACCTCGTTGTAACACTAAATCTAAATTAGCCGCCTTAAATATCTCAGCATTTTGTTGTTGAGTCTGACGAGCAATGGTAAAGATATTAGGGTTGATTTCTGTTGCGGTCATTAGGGTAGAGAGATTGTCAGGATCATTATTCGTCCCTGCAATAATGCCTACGGCTTGCTCTATTCCTGCTTTTTTTAGTGTTGCAGCTTCTGTTGCATAGCCCAGCACGCTACTTGAAGGTACATCTCGTTTTTCAATATCAGGCTCTATGACTCGAACTTGAACCCCTATTTCACTCAGATGATTATAGACCGCTTGACCAAAACGCCCATAACCCGACAGTATCCAATGCCCTTTCTTAATAAAAAATGGCTCGGCCAAAGTATCACCAGGCACACCTGACAACCATTCAAATAAGGTGTAAAGAGAAGGTGAATGAATTAATAGTGACAGGGAATCAGCAAAGGTTTCAAAAGGATTGATCACCTCATTGGCACCAAAAGAGAGAATATTATTTTGCATCTCAACACTATCTGCCCGAGCAATAAAACGTGCTTTAGGATTTAAAAGTTGCACAGTAATAGCAACGGATAGGTTGGTTGATTCATTAGTCGCAAGCGCAATAACACCTTTACACCATTCTCGTTTAATACCTGCATCGAGTAAAACTTCTGATCGAGAGGCATCAGCAGCCAGCCCCAAGCTGGGTAATAATAAGTCCTCAACCTCAAGCTCATTAATTTTATCCTCATCAACATCAATCACAACTGAGCGAATATTTTCTTCAGAGAGAGCATTAACTAATTGCCTCCCCGTATCACCATAACCACAGATAATATAAAAAGGTTCACGTAGCTCTTTTACTTTTCTAGAGAACTTACTATGTTTAAGAATACGTTTAAAAGCAGGATCTTGTAGTACGGTTAGTAGAGAGCCAATACCATAGAGCCATGTAATAACTGTTGCATAAATAGCCACTAAAGTCCAAGCTCTTTGCCCTGGACTAAAACCAACACCTCCTTTACTTAATTCACCAAAGCCAATCGTTGTACCTGTATAACTGACAAAGTAAAAAGCATCAAAAAAGGTCATCCCACCACCAGAACCTTTACCGGGTATCAATACAAAGCCAATAATAAAAATGGCATACACGGTTACTAGCGCGATCAAAGGAGAGCGCAAACGGCGTAATAAAATGTATAAAATACTTCTTGGCATAATGAATCAGGCTTAGCGTCTTACACTCAAGGTTTCTGCCACTAATAATACCACTGAGGTAATATTAGCAAGGAAAGCACCACCCGATAAGGAAACCACAATGGGTAACCACTCTTCACCCACTGTCTCAAAGACATGTTCGCTTAATCCCCAAATAATCGCGGCAACAAGCAATTGAATAATGGCGACTAAGCTGGTGGCTAAAAAGACAGCGCCAAGATGAGTACGGTCACCAAACTTTAAAATAGTCGCAATGAGATTGACCACAATGGCAGCAAATAGCTCATATTCACTATGATAAGCCACATTATCCATTCCTCCAGTAAAAAAACCAAAGTTCAAGGTCATTGCTAATACAATAAAAAAAGCAAAGACGACTTTTTCAGAATTCATTACAGACTCCTATGGTCTATTTTAAGTAAGATAGGCTTATATTTTAGGTAGGGTAACGCCCTGCTGACCTTGGTATTTTCCACCCCGATCTTTATACGACGTTTCGCAAACTTCATCTGACTCAAAAAACAACATTTGAGCAATACCTTCATTAGCATAAATTTTTGCAGGCAAAGGGGTGGTATTAGAAAACTCTAGTGTGACATGACCCTCCCACTCTGGTTCTAAAGGGGTAACATTAACGATAATACCACAGCGTGCATAGGTTGATTTTCCTAAACAAACAGTCAGTACACTGCGAGGTATTCGGAAAAATTCTACGGTTCGTGCTAAAGCAAATGAATTGGGTGGAATAATACAGACATCCGCTTGGACATCAACAAAGCTATTGGCATCAAAGTTTTTAGGATCAACAATAACAGAATTAATATTGGTAAATACTTTAAATTCATCCGCACAACGAACATCATAGCCATAGCTAGAAGTACCATAAGAAACAATTTTATTACTGTCTTTATGGCGAACTTGCCCTGCTTCAAACGGTGTAATCATTTGTTGCTCTTCAGCCATCTGCCGAATCCATCTATCTGACTTAATACTCATACGACTTATTGTCCTACCCGACCAATGCGGCTAAAGGGGATATTAATAAAAGGAAAATGTGTATTACCTTTTAATTGATAAGTAAAGTCACGACTACGAACAATCGATGGTACTGTTTGAATCAACTCTAATAGCTTAAAACTCACAGGAATTTCTATCATTCTTGATTGATGTGACTCTATACTCAGGTTTTTCTCTAACTTGCCTTGTGCGACTGAGACACTATTTAATGACAAACTATAGTCTAAACCACGCAATGGCACCATAAAGGCATTAGGATTTTTAATGTTTAAAGACAAAATTGCCTCAGCAGTAGTAAAAGTTAGCTTATCTAAACGCACTCCTTTGACCTTAACCTCTGGTGATTCAACCACCCCTTTTAATCCTGTTGATGTACAAGCACTCAACACAAAGGATAAAGTGATGAGTATAATAAATTGTTGTATCTGCCTTTTCATGATTCCCCCTAATTAGACTATTTCACACTAAGAAATAAGAATTTAATCGCTTTCCAACGCTAACTTGCCCTTTTTTCCCGATTGAACCTGCTTAAATCGTTACATAGAGCGACTATGTGCCAACTGAGAGACAGTCTGAAACAAAATTTTGTGTTATAGCTGAGAATACTATTAAACCCTCACTCCTAAGTCAAAAGATTGAACTAACGCATGAGCGGCCACTTTACTCGCATCTTTACGCAGTTGTTGGTGTATTTGTGTATATTTTTCTTCTAACTGATGACGTTCATCAAGACTTAGTGCAAAACAGTTTTCTACTGCACGCACCAAATTATTCACTGTCACCTCTTCTTGAATTAGCTCAGTGACTAACGCTTCATCAGCAAGATTATTAGGCAAGGTATAATACTTAACATTCAGCATTCCTGTGACTCTAATAATCCATGCGGTTAAAGAAGATAAGCGCCCTGCTGCGACCATTGGCTTTGCTAGCAACATACCTTCAAGTACGGCAGTACCCGATGCCATCAGTACCACATCCGCCGCCGCCATGACTTCCCGCGATTGTTGATTAACCAAGCTTATCACCAAATCAGGAGCAAGCTTATTTAATTGATCCTGAAAAATCTGCTTTAGTTTCACTGTTGCCATCGGTGCAATGAGTATTAACTTAGGGCTAGAGGCTTGCAGGCGCTGTGCAGTTAAAATAAAATCTTCAGCAAGGTATTTTAATTCAGAACCACGGCTACCAGGCAAGATTGCCAGCACCTTAGCATTCTTGTCTAAACTTAGCTTAGCTCGGGCTTCTAGCACTGAATTTTGTAACGAAATTTCATCGGCCAGAGGGTGCCCTACATAATGCACGGGAATTTGGTGTTTCTGATAAAATGATGCCTCAAAAGGAAACAAACACAACATCAGGTCAAGCTTTCCCTGCATCTTTTTTACACGTGATGAGCGCCAAGCCCAGACTGAAGGACTCACATAGTGTGCTACCTTAACACCTACATCGTGTAATTTTGCTTCTAATTTAAGATTAAAATCAGGTGCATCAATACCAATCAATAAATCAGGGGGATTGTGCTTCCAGCGTTTCAATAACTGACGACGAATTGACAGTAACTCAGGCAGACGACCGATCACTTCAGTAAAGCCCATCACTGACAATCGTTCCATTGGAAATAAACTATTAAAGCCTTCTGCTATCATCCCTTCCCCACCAATACCTTCGAACTGTATCTCAGGGTTTAGTGCATGTAAGGCAATCATTAAACGACTTCCTAGAATATCGCCTGAAGCTTCACCTGCAATAATCGCAATACGTTTTCTCATATTTTAACGAATAATTCCGCGCTGACTCTGTTGACAAAATTTAACAAGATAGTCTAAGCGCTCGGTTCGATTTTCAGACTGTAGTAGGTGCAACAATGCCTCATTAAAGCCTAAGCCTGAACGATAAAGAGCACGATAACCGTCTTTAATCTGGCTAATTTCATCCACAGTAAAACCATGCCGCTTTAAACCTTCACGATTAATACCTCGTGGACTAGCGGGTGAACCCATTGCCATGACATAAGGAGGGATGTCTTTAGCAACGCTCGACCCCATGCCAGTAAAGGCATATTGCCCCACACGGCAAAATTGATGAACTAATGAAAACCCACCCAAGATGACATAATCCTCAATCGTTACATGCCCTGCTAAGGTGGCATTATTGGCAAAAATGGTATGATTACCAATAATACAATCATGTGCAAGATGTACATAAGCCATTATCCAATTATCATCACCAAGAACCGTTTTACCAATATCCTGAGTCGTCCCCCGATTAAACGTACAAAACTCCCGAATAACATTCCGATCACCAATCACCAGCTCCGTTTTATCACCACGAACAAACTTTTTATCTTGTGGTATTTCCCCAAGCGATGTGAACTGGAATATTTGATTATCTTTACCAATACGAGTAGGCCCTTGAATCACTGCATGGGGACCTATCCAAGTGCCTGAGTCAATCTCAACATCAGCACCAATAATGACATAAGCGGAGATTTCAACATCATCAGCCAACGTCGCACTGGGATCAACAATTGCCGTAGGGTGTATCACTTAGGTTTTCTCAGTCACAGCACACATGAGTTCAGCACTGGTTGCCAGCTTTCCTTCAACATAAGCCCCTGCTTTGAAAATCCAAATTTTACCTTTGCGTTTAATTAGCTCAGCACGTAATTCTAGTTGATCACCAGGGACGACTTGACGGCGAAACTTCACTTTATTGACGCCAGCTAAGATATACAACATATTGTTTTGTGGCTTCTCACCCATCGTGCGAAAACCCAATAAGCCTGTTGCTTGTGCAAGTGCTTCGATAATGAGGACACCAGGCATAATCGGATTATCGGGAAAATGCCCAGTAAAATGAGGTTCATTAATGGTGACATTTTTAATACAACGAATGGATTCTCCTGGAATCACTTCTAGTACACGATCAACAAGTAAAAAGGGGTAACGATGCGCTAAAAATTCTGTAATTTCTTTAACATCCATAATTTCTGACATGTATTTAACACTCCTAGTGTTACTAACCGTAGCCTTCCTAGCAAGGTATTTTCGGTCAATTAATTTTTATTTAATTTGAGACCTCGATAAGAGTCTCAATCTTTATCTTTATCATTCACAAGTTGTATTAGGCGTTTCTGTAAGTCTTTTAAAGTACGAGACATATCATTAAGCTGAGAAAAACGTATCGCATTACGCCTCCACACACTCACCTTACTAATACCTGTTCCTGACATATAAACTTCACCTTCGGTCTTCAGCGAACGAATAACTCGTGTCATACCCATCACCGTAACACGATTGGCTAAAGTAATATGTCCACTAATACCACAAGCTCCACCTATCTTACAACCTTCACCCAAGAGTGTACCACCTGCAATTGCAGTACAAGCGGCAATGACTGTATTATCACCGATATGTACACCGTGTCCAATTTGGACTTGATTGTCAATTTTAACACCATGACCAATATGGGTTACACCTAAAGCCGCTCGATCTATTGTAGTATTAGTACCAATATCAACATTATCACCCATCCACACTGAACCCAATTGCTCAATACGTTCCCATTTTTTATTATGAGGAGCGAAGCCAAAGCCATCATCACCAATAATAGCACCTGAATGAATACGGCCATTCATGCCCATTTGAGTACCGGTATGTAAGACAACATGACTACGTAGGATACAGTGCTCACCAAGCTGACAATGATCATCAATCACTGTATTCGCTCCAATCACACAATGATCACCAATCACTACCTCAGCCCCAATCACTACATTCGCAGCAATACTTAGATTATTACCCAGCGTGGCACTGGAATCAATCATTGCTGAAGGATGTATTTTACGCAGTGCATTTGGGTAAGGTGAGAAAAACTGTGAAGCCTTAGCATAAACATAATAAGGGTTTTCATGTAGTAATATAGTGCCCTTGAAATGATTGGCTAGCTTTTCAGGTAAAACAGCCACACTGGCTTTACTATCAGCAAGCTCTGGAATACGCTTGGGGTCGGTAATAAAACACATCTCCCCCATGATGGCTTTATTGGGCGCTGCAATTCCAGTGAGAATAATCGTATCATCCCCTCGAATTTCTCCACCCGTTAAATGTGCCAGCTCTAATAAGCTTAATGACATGCAAGCCTCCCCTTTTATAATTATTGTACTTGATGAAGCAAGGCTTTATTATTGCCCTCAATAGCTTTTATTTTTTCAGCCTTGGCATTAAGAAACACCAGTACTTTTTCTGTGATATCAACACTCTTACTCGCAGCAACATAGCTTTGAATGATAATATCAATACTCTCTTGCTCTCTGACGCTTCCAATCGCCTGAAAAACGGTAGTCTGCACCTTATCCAGTGCTTCTGACCGAGCCAATTCCAAGTTTTCACGGAAATCTTCAAGCTCACGATTGTAGGCTCGTTCACGCTCCCGAAGCTTTCGCTCTTGGGCAATTATTTCTTTTTTAGCTAAGTTTTTTTTTGTTGCTTTAAAAGCTTTTGCCGATTCAGCAATAGCCAGTGCTTTTGCATCTAGTTGTTTTTCTCGTCCACCAAAACGCTGATATAATTCCCGAATCGCCCTCTGTCTTTGTGGTATTTTTTCCATAAGATAAGCAACATCAACCACCGCAACCGTAATGGTAGGTTTTTTTTCAGCAAATGAAAAAGGAATTAAAGCCAGCGTAAAAGTAAGGCATGTGAGTCCAAACAAAAGTTTATAATTAAACATTTTAAGCACCTAAAAAATATTACTAGAATTCCGCTACCCCTGCATTATTACTCACGACGCATATGTGGAAATAAAATAACATCTCGTATCGAAGGTGCATCAGTAAATAGCATGACTAAACGATCAATACCAATGCCCTCACCTGCTGTAGGTGGCATACCATATTCTAAAGCACGGATATAATCATCATCATAATGCATCGCTTCATTATCACCAGCATCTTTCTCAGCGACTTGCTGTTTAAAACGCTCAGCTTGGTCTTCAGCATCATTCAGCTCAGAGAAACCATTACCAATTTCACGACCACCAATAAAGAACTCAAAACGATCTGTTACAAAATGATCATCATCATTACGACGCGCTAAAGGCGATACTTCTGCTGGGTAAGCAGTAATAAAGGTCGGTTGAATTAACTGATGCTCAACGGTTTTATCAAAAATCTCCATTTGGAGTTTACCTAAACCCCAATAAGATTCTACTTTGATACCGAGACCTTCAGCAATACTCACCACCTTGTCGAAGTCATCTAGATCCTCGCCACTAATGGCTTCATTGTAATCTAAGATAGATTGTTTGACCGTAATACGTTCAAAAGGTTTAGTAAAGTCATAAACATCTTCTTGATAGGTAATGGTTGTATTACCAATACAATCACGTGCAATACCTTTAAGTAATTCTTCTGTTGTATCCATTAAATCATGATAAGTTGCATACGCCTGATACCATTCAAGCATCGTAAATTCTGGATTATGGCGCGTTGATACGCCTTCGTTACGAAAATTTCTATTGATTTCAAAGACTCGATCAAAGCCACCAACGACCAAGCGCTTGAGATATAGCTCAGGTGCAATACGTAGATACATATCCATACCCAAGGCATTATGATGAGTCACAAAGGGACGGGCTGTTGCTCCACCAGGAATGGCTTGTAACATGGGTGTTTCTACTTCGAGGAAGTCACGCTGCTGGAAGTAATTACGGATATAAGTAACAATCATCGAACGTACCATAAAAACAGCGCGCGCATCATCATTCATAATCAAATCAAGATAACGTTGGCGATAACGTTGCTCATGATCAGTTAAGCCATGAAATTTTTCTGGTAGTGGTCTGAGTGACTTAGTGAGTAAGCGAATACTTGATGCACGTATTGATAGTTCACCCGTTTTAGTTTTAAATAACTCACCTTCTATACCAACAATATCGCCACTATCCCATGTTTTAAAATCAGCATAGACTTCAGCACCCACGTTATCGCCTTTAACAAAAATCTGCATACGACCCGTAGTATCCGAGATGGTAATAAAACTGGCTTTTCCCATCACCCGTTTCAGCATAACCCGACCCGCAATACTAATTTGTACAATATTATGTTCAAACCACTCACGATCATGCTCACCATAAGTCATTTTTACTGGCGCAGCATAGTCCCGACGCTTAAAGTCATTAGGGAAAGCAGTTTTCTGAGTCGCACGAATATTTTCCAGTTTTTCTCGACGCTGTGTCACTAACTGGTTTTCATTGCTTGATGCTTCTGGATTATTGGCTTTATTACTCATGATATTCACTCTTAATACTTTTTTATTGCGACTTAATACGACCCACTCACAAGCCTTGTTTTAGACTTGCTTGAATAAATATTTCTAACTCACCATCCAACACACGTTGTGTATTACTACTTTCAACACCTGTTCGATGATCTTTAATTCGGGACTGATCGAGGACATAGGAGCGTATTTGACTACCCCAACCAATATCTGATTTACTATCTTCTAGTGCTTTTTGTTCGGCATTTTTCTTTTGTACTTCTAAATCATAAAGCTTAGATTTAAGTTGCTTCATTGCTGTGTCTTTATTCGCATGTTGAGAGCGACCATTTTGACATTGTACAACGGTGTTCGTAGGCAAGTGAGTAATTCGTACCGCAGATTCGGTCTTATTAACATGTTGCCCACCCGCTCCAGAGGCACGATAAACATCAATCCGTAAATCAGCAGGATTAATATCTATTTCAATATCATCATTAACTTCAGGGACAACAAACACCGAAGCAAAGGAAGTATGCCGACGACTACCTGAGTCAAAAGGAGATTTTCGCACGAGGCGATGTACCCCCGTTTCAGTACGCAACCAGCCATAAGCATAATCACCCTCTAAGCGTATCACCGCACTTTTAATACCTGCAACATCACCATCAGAGGCTTCAATCAAGTCAACTTTAAAGCCACTTTGTTCGCCCCAGCGTAAATACATACGCAACAACATTTCTGACCAGTCTTGTGCTTCTGTCCCGCCAGAACCCGCTTGTATCTCTAGAAAGGCATGACTATTGTCCATTTCCCCACTAAACATGCGTTGAAATTCAAGTTTTTTAACAATGGCTCGCAAGTCAGCAACATCACTTTCAACCTCAGCAACAGCCTCTTTATCATTTTCCATTTCTGCCATAGTTAATAGCTCATGGGCATCATCCAAGCCAATCGTGAGCTTATCAATACCTCCCACAACCGCTTCTAATTCAGCACGTTGCCTACCCAATGATTGTGCTTTTTTTGGATCATTCCAAATGCTAGGATCTTCTAATTCTAAATTAACTTCTTCAAGATATTCCTGTTTTTCAGCATAGTCAAAGATACCCCCTAAGTTCGGATGTACGACTTTGCAGGTTCTTAATGGCAGTATATAAAGGGTTTAATTCCATAATGATTCAATCAATTTTAACAAAACAATGCTGATAATCAGCGCATCGTACCAGTTTTTAGCGCTATCGCAAACCTAATGACTCTCTTTAGTGTCAATGCCCTCTTTAACTCGAATGAAGCAGAACCTCTAGTCTGAGCAATCTGTATTAGAAGCACTAATATGATTAAATATTTATCCCCACATCCCCTTAATAATAATTATAATAATGAACCCATGAATACTACCTTTACTACTTATCTTTTCATTGCCAGCCCTATCTTTATTAACAAAACCACACAAGGATTGCATCAACTTGCAAAGTATGACTTTAAAAAATATAAAGATTCTTTTGTTCGGCTATTTATATTTTTTTTAACCTTAGGGCTTGGTGTATAAGCCAGCACCCACCTGTTCAAAATATTGCTCTCAATGATGTTTCAAATAGTTAACTATAATCACTCTATTTCGAGTAAGGCAACGTTAACTGACGGCTTGAAGATTCATTGTCACCGAAATTTTGAACAGGTCAATGTACTGCTCACATTTTGTAGATACTAGAATGGTTAACACCTAAAGAGCAAGCTTCATAGTAAAACTAGCATACTGATGCTAACCTATAGCGCACTAATAACTGCCTTATCCTCACTATGAACTCTGATTTACTCAGCATCACGAATATAACCGTCGCCATCACTTGCCTCATTTCATTTTTATTAATGAACGACCCAAAAGGAAAAGCAAAATGGCTCTTCCATCCTGTCACTATGAGGCAAGAACAACAGTGGCATCGATTTTTAAGCTCTGGTTTTATCCATGCCGACTTTATGCACCTTGCTATCAATATGTTTGTATTATGGTCATTTGGTAATGCAGTAGAAAACTACCTTTACCCTCACTTTCTAGGTGAGAATAGCCCGATGTATTTTGTTGCTCTTTATTTTGGTGGCATTATTGTTGCCTCTATTCCTAGCTATATACGTCATAAAGATGACCCCCGATATAGCGCCCTAGGTGCTTCTGGCGGTGTCGCTGCCGTTGTCTTTGCTGCAATCATTTTTGCACCGTGGCAAAACCTATACCTTTATGGTATTTTACCTATCCCTCAGATTGTTGCTGGCATCGGTTATCTTGTTTACTCATGGTATAAAGATAAAAATGCCACTGATAATATTGGTCATATGGCACACCTTACTGGGGCTATTTGGGGATTTGCTTTGACAGGATTAATGAACCCCGCATTGTTTGGTCGATTTATAGAACTAAGCTTTGCTGGACCTTAAAAACTTCAAGCCATAGACACCAAAAAAAACAGGTGTCTTCTCATAGCTCAATAAGATTTAGCTCTCTTTAGGTACTATAGGCTGAGACTCTACCTTAACAGTTTCGGCTTTTACCTTAACCGTTTCGGCTTTTATCTTAACAGCTTCGGCTTTTACCTTAACAGCTTCAGCTTTTACCTTAGCCTTTTTCTCTATCGTATGAGTTGATTTAAAAACAGAAACGACACCTTCATGCAATGACAAGTTATCTTTTATTTTCTTAAAGATTCCTTTGCCAATGCCTTTCACTTCCATAATCTCCTCAATGCTTGTGAATTTTTTATACTCTGCACGGTAAGCAACAATACTCTTAGCCTTTTTGACACCAATACCTTTTAAATAATGCTGAAGAGCAGCCTCATTTGCTTTATTGATATTAACAACTTCTGCCATCGCAGAGAATGAAGTTATTGATAAAATAAGTGCGAAAATTAAAGATTTAATAGCCATAGGGGATTCCTAATTATGTGCAATAAATAAAAAATCTTAGTCTATAGAAAGGTCAATATTATGTCGAAAACTTAGCCATTAAAATGATCTATTTTGCTGATAAAAGGATAAGAGTAAATAGTCAGCAATAAAGCCCAAACAAAAAAAAGCCAATACTAGAAAACTAGTATTGGCTTTTTTGTGATTAGATTAAAATCTAACCGACATGGTACAAACTCTATCGATATTTCTCGTATAGCTTAACGCTTAGAGAACTGAGTTGCACGACGTGCTTTATGTAGACCCACTTTCTTACGCTCAACTTTACGTGCATCACGAGTCAGTAAACCGTCTTTCTTTAAATCACCACGTAGACCTTCATCATACTGTAATAAAGCGCGAGCAATTCCTAAACGAATAGCACCCGCTTGACCACTATCACCACCACCTTTTACTGTGATTTTGAAATCAAACTTGTCATTATTATCCGTTGCATCAAGAGGCTGACGAAGAATCATATGTGCGGTTTCGCGACCAAAATATTCTTCTAATGACAATTTGTTAATAACAATTTGACCACTACCAGACTTCATGAAAACACGGGCGGTTGAAGTTTTGCGTCGGCCAGTGCCGTAATATTGTGTCTCTGCCATGCTGATTCCTTATATTTCCAGAGGCTGTGGCTGTTGAGCATCATGCTTATGCTCAGTGCCTGCGTATACTTTAAGCTTTCTATACATGTCACGACCGAGAGGCCCTTTAGGTAACATGCCTTTTACTGCTGTCTCTAAAACACGCTCAGGTGCTTTTTTGATCAACTTTTCAAAGCTAATTGATTTTAAATTACCAATATAACCAGTGTGCTTGTAGTATATTTTATTCTTTGCTTTATTACCCGTAACACGGATTTTTTCAGCATTAATTACTACTATGTAATCACCTGTATCCACATGAGGGGTATACACTGGCTTGTGCTTACCACGCAAGCGTAAAGCAATTTCACTGGCTAATCGACCTAATGTTTTTCCATCAGCATCAACTAAAAACCAATCTCGTTTTACCTCTGCTGCCTTGGCACTGAATGTTCCCATTTCGGAGACTCCACTCATTCACAACAAGCCCGCTAGCTGTCCAGCCGCTATCCAACTTGTTCTAATTGTTAATCGTATAAAGGACGGCATATACTATTGGAATTACTCAATATACTCAAGTGAATTATTAATTATTCCTAACATTAAACCATGATTAGCATTTAATGCAAAGAATAACAACAGCTTAACCAATTATCAGCCTGCCATCCTAGATACCATTAAATAAAGGGAATCGTACCGTAGCCACTCCATGGATTTTTTTGCCCTAGCCAGCGTGTAGCAACCGTTCCATAAACTTTGCGAAAATCGGTTGAAAAACGTAAATCACCGCCCTTATCAAGTTTATTCAAATCAGGACGAGTACCAAATAGCTGTCGACCCGCAACTCTCCCTCCCATCACCAGAAGAGGGGCAGAAGTACCATGGTCAGTGCCTCTACTATTATTCTCTTTAACACGGCGACCAAACTCAGAGTAAGTCATAACTAACACTTGATCCCAAAGCTTAAATGCTTTCATCACCTTTGCAAATGACTCTAAGCCTTCTGCTAAATATTTTAATTGATTTTTATGAGCCACTTCTTGATTGGAGTGTGTATCAAAGCCAGAGAGCTTAACTTTGTAAACAGTGGCATCTGACCCACCAACAATCATCTTAGCGACCGATGAAAGGTCATTGTTAAAGCTACTGCGCTTGAAGTAGCGATTGACTTTTGTATCCATATTATTGGCATTTTCAATGAGCTTTTTAGCACCATGTAATTGATCCTGAACATCCAATAGATGGGTTAAGGAGGGGTTATTTGATTTGTGTTGCACGTTACTCACTAGCTTTGCTTGATTCACAAAAGTTTTAGGGTCATGCATAGCAACCGCTCGACAGCCCTTTCCTGTTAATGGCCCTAACCCAGACCCTACAACAACACCATGTAAGCCTGTATCTTTATCGGGTAGCACTGCTGACAACCACCCTTCATCACGTAGATAATCAGAATTAGAAGCCGTTTCCCATATATCTTTAGAACGGAAATGCGACCTATCTGGCTTTGGATAACCAACGTTTTGTATCCATGCCATTTCCCTTCTATCCCAAAAAGACTTTAATGGCTGTAGTGCATCATGCATACCCACATCAGAACCAAGATCTAATGTCCTTGACCTTGGTTGCGCCAATGTTGGCCTATATTCTTCATACTTTCCTTGCTGGTAATGCGGTACTAAGGTATTAAGCCCATCATTACCACCGTCTAAATCAACTAATAATAATACACGTTGACCTTTGGGTCTCTGATTGGCAAAAAGTAGTTCTGGCATTGATCCTAGTAGAGGTACTAGACCTGCCGCTTTTACGAAATCTCTTCTGTTCATTAGACAACTCCTTCTTACATCAACTGATACATAGGATCAAGCACTAAGGCTCGAACAAGACGCACTTTACCTGGGGTCTCAGGCAGTGCTTTGATTGCTTTATTGGGTAGCAACCATGCTTGAAATTCACTAGGTGTCAGATTAGGGAATTGATCACCTCTATTCACTCTAGCATTCATACTTCCACGCGTTAACTTATTCACCATAGAAGAGCGCACCATAATCGTTTCTGCATCAATCCATGAGTGCCCTACTCGCCAACCTTTCACGTTCGGTGGATCAAACAAATCTTGGTCTAATAGTCGTAAAATACCGACTAATTCAGCCTTATTAAAAAGCTTTGAAGGAATAGTACGAAGACTACCAACCACTAAATCAACAGGGGATTTTGTTAACTGACCACGATAACGTGGTGACCAAAAGGCATCACTGTTCAATACAGCGGATAGCAATATTTTAATATTATAATTAGATCGTTTAAACTGATGTGCCCAACGCTGGGTATAACGTGGATCTGGCTTAGAATCACTAATAAATAGGTTCCAGAATTTCTCAGCGATAGTGAGTGATGTACGAGATTGTGCTAATAAAACACGAACTACATCATCACCTGTTTTCACATTTTTACCAAAAACCTTCTTTACTGAAAAATCATGTTCATTCGCGTTAAACGCATACTGCTCACGGAAACGATTTACTGATGCACCTGTAAAGGCTTTTGCTACATTTTTTATATCAAACTCGTTATAGTGACCATGACCTACTGTAAAAAGCTCAAGTAACTCACGAGCAAAGTTTTCATTGGGGCTGTCTTTTTTATTATTTCTCCCGTCTAAGTAAACCGACATTGCGGGGTCTCTTACTACTGCTTTTAGCATTGAGGCATAACTCCCCATTGCATGTTGTCGTAACAAAAGATGTTGCTTATAAATAAGTTTGGGTTGCTCTACTTTTGTCAGTGAAGAAACAAAGTGACCATGCCAAAATAGCGTTAATTTCTCAATCAAAGGTGAGGATGTCTCTAACATGTGTGACAACCACCAGATCTTTAGATCATCATTTTGAACCCTAGTCATTTTAAACATTTTCATTTTAAATGCTGGATTTCCCGCTTTATACATGTTCATACGAACAGCCCACGGAGTCATTTTCTTTGATGGAGTTTTTGGCTTCATCATCGCTGCATTAATCAGCTTATTAATTGCCTGATGCCGGGTCATGCCTTGTAATTTTTTTATCGTGGCCCACTCTGCACCGATTCCTGCTCTAGTCACTAAATGACTAGCATCTGCTAAATCAAGTTTATCTACCATTTATATTTTAGCACTAATTACGTGCTCTCCTTTAATTCTTCAACACTCTCTAATCTTGTCTTCGATTAAATAAGCGACGAATAAAATCTCCGGTAACCCAAGATACCTATCCTATTGATGTTTATTGTAACACTCTAACTTAATACTATTAGCCAAGTCATTGCTTTGAACTACCAACAGGAAGCCCTAACACCTTGAGTCTCCCTCTTTCTCAATAAATAACTTAAAGCCACATTGAAAATGTGCCTACTTTTAAGAGATTATGAGTCGATTTCCTACGACAACAGCATTAAACGGCAAAATATAAAATAACTCATTCAAATAATTGTCTATAAGAAGAGCTAATTATGAATTGCTTTAAATGCCAGCATCAATGTATGAAAAATAACCATTAAATTATTAATTTAGCGCTTATTCCTAAGCAAGCACTTGTAATTAATCTGAGGTAAACCCCATGATTATAATTAAGAGCATAGTAGTTTAAAAAGCCCTATGCCGAAATAGAATGAACCTTTTCAGTCGCCCTATGCTTTCTAGGTAAGGTAGCCTGTTTAACTTTTATATTGATATAAATCAAACAGCTCTGAATAAGTTAACATTCCTTTTCACAACGCAGAAAGCGCTGAATCTTGTGTAAGGGCGGATTAACCTTAATCCTTCCTTAGCCCACTCTGGCGAAACCGTACACCACAAAGGATAATAAATCAACAAATACAACAATATTTTTCAAACAAGTCTCTATTTAAATCATGAACTTAATAGAAGAATATACTAATATAGTATGGCTAAAGCCATGACAGAGTATCTGAAAAAATCCCCATGACTAAAGTGATTATGCTACATTACCCTACTCTCAAAATTATGCACTATGATGTAAAGTTTCACTAACATAATAATTAAAAAGAGATAAAATAGAGGTGAAACCTAAAAGTCTGTAATTCTTAAACTTAGCGACCAAGGTAGCTAACACTAGTCAAATGATAAAACAAAGTCTTAACATCAAGCTCGGGCAAAGCCTGACCATGACACCTCAGCTACAACAAGCTATTCGTTTGCTACAGCTATCCACACTTGATTTACAACAAGAAATCCAACAAGTCATAGAAAGTAATCCTTTATTAGAACAGGATGAAGCAATGACTGAGAATAATCTTTCCGAAGATAAGAGTGATCAAGAAACTCCAGAACCTAGCTCATTAGAAGAAATTATTAATAGTGAACTGAGTAGTGATAGTCAGTGGGATGATACTTATGACTTATCCAGTTCTGATGCTCAAATTGAATCAGGTAATGCGAATTTACTTGAAACATTGAATGCTGCAACGGTTGACTTGAAAGAGCATTTATTGTGGCAAGTGAATATGGATAATTTGTCTATTCAAGATAGAATTATTGCTAATAGCATTATTGATGGGCTTGACCAACGAGGGTATCTTCTCGAACCGATTGAGGAAATTCATTCTAACCTTAATGAACAATTGATTGTCGATCTTGATGAAATCGAAAATATTGTTGTTTACATTCAACATTTAGACCCTATTGGATCGGCTAGTAGAAACCTTCAGGAGTGTCTACTAGTACAGCTTTCCATACTTCACAGTGATCATGTTTTATACAGAAAGTCATGCCAATTATTAGAAAAAAGACTAGACTTACTGACCAAAGGAGACTATAAAGGACTAAAGAAGGTTCATCATTTAGAAGACAACGAATATGAACAAATCATTGACCTTATCCGCTCACTCAACCCAAATCCTGGGCTCGCCTTTGAAGATAGTAGCGTCAATTATATCACTCCTGATGTCTATGTTAGTAAAACCGAAACAGGACAGTGGATAGCAACTCTTAATCAAGATACGGAACAAACATTAAAAATTAATGATTATTATGCAAACATGATACCAACGACAAATAATACGACGGATAAGCAATATCTAAAGGAACGACTTCAAAATGCGAAGTGGTTCATTAAAGCATTGCAAAACCGTAGTACTACTATTATCAATGTTGCTAATGAAATTATCCATCGTCAGGCTGGCTTTCTTAAATACGGCAATCAAGCCATGCAACCCATGATCTTAAAAGATATTGCGGGCGCATTAGAGTTGCACGAATCGACTATTTCACGCGTTTGCACACAAAAATTCATGCATACACCGCATGGAATTTACGAATTAAAACATTTCTTTTCTAGCCATATTGAAACAAATACTGGAGGAGAATGCTCCTCAACGGCTATTCGCGCCATGATTAAACAGCTTATTAATAAAGAAAATACGCAAAAACCATTGAGCGACAATAAGTTAACAACAATACTCAAGCAACAAGGTATTAATGTTGCGCGTCGTACGGTTGCCAAATACCGCGAAGGTATGGCAATACCCTCATCCAGAGAACGTAGAAGCTTAGTTTAGGATGATAAGATTTTCACTTTGAGAGAGTTATCGGGTTCATTAACCCCCTAACGTTACATTAAGATAATAAGGATATTGCTTAATATTTCGTTATGAAATCTTTCAAGGTAAAATGCAACCTAGTGTTGCATCATAAACTGCCTAGATTATTCTATCTAGTGCAGAGGGCATATGCCCGCACTATTGAGAACTAACGGGGGGCTGAGTAGCGCTTTCGTGTAGATTCTTAAGACAATAGTTAATTCATAAAAATAGGAGTTATCACATGCAATTAGAAATCACTGGTCACCATATCGATATCACTGCTCCACTTAGTAATCATATAAATAAGCGAATTTCTCGTTTAAAGCGCCACTTTGACCAGGTACTCGACATTCATGTCATTCTAAAAGTAAAAAAACTCGATCATACAGCAGAAGCTATCTTACATTTCAGAGGTAATCGTGTTTTTGCCGAAGCCAAATCACATGATATGTATATCGCTATTGATCAACTTGCCGATAAATTAGAACGCCAAGTTTTAAAGCATAAAGAAAAGACTAAAAGCCACCATAGCAGTGAAGGAGAGCACCGCAATATACAATATACGGCTTAGTTTTAATCCATTAATATGAAATAAAAAAAGCCTCAGTATTTGTACTGGGGCTTTTTTCTTCTATACTAAGAAGGAAAATAGATGAAATAATTTAAATCTTAACCAAAAAAAACTAAAAAACATGAACTTTGTTATTGTTAGCGGTCTATCAGGATCGGGGAAAACGATGGTTCTCAATACACTAGAGGATCATGGATACTATTGTATAGATAACTTACCAATAGAACTATTAAGTCAGCTCTATAGCACACCTAGCCTACAGCAGCAGGAAAAAGTTGCCATCGGCATTGATGTTCGCAACAGCAAAATGGGACTCCATGACCTACCCCATAATTTAAAGAAAATTCACCAACATGGTCATGAAGTTGATCTAATTTTTCTCCATGCTGAACAACAAATACTACTCAAACGCTACAATGAAACCCGTCGTAAACACCCACTAAGCAATGCTAGTCGCTCTCTACCTGAAGCACTTGAGCTAGAAACCAAGCGCATGGAAGAAATTCGTAGCCTTGCTGACTTAGAAATTGATACAACCTATACTAATATTTACCAGCTTGCTGGCATTATTCGACAACGTGTTTGCAGTACAAACAAGCTCAGCTTATCACTCATGTTTCAATCCTTTGGTTATAAGCACGGCATTCCAACAGCCACTGATTTTATGTTCGATGTACGTTGTCTACCAAACCCTTACTGGGTTAATGAACTACGCCAATACAATGGCACCGAAAAACCTATTATTGACTGGTTGGGCAAACATGATGAAGTCAAAGAACTACAAAAGGATATAAGCCAATTTTTAGAGAAATGGATACCTTCTTTTTTAGAAAATCAACGCTCTTATCTCACGATATCGATTGGTTGCACTGGCGGTCGTCATCGCTCAGTTTATCTTTGCGAGCAACTGACAAAACACTTTAATAAAGATCTAGCCATTGATGCTATTGCTTTTCATCGGGAAAGCCACTAGGGTAAACTATCATTTACGTTACACTCAAGGGCTACTCTATAATCTGACACATTGGGCTTAATTATGCAGACTAGCTTATTTAAAACAGCTGGCTTTCTCACTTTTGTGATGATGCTTTTTCTCAATGCCTTTGTTGACCTTGGGCATAAAATCATTATCTCCAATACCATCTTTAAGGTATTTGATCAAGGTGATCAAATCATCCTCACCGCACTGGTCAATGGGCTTATCCTGCTACCTTTTATTTTGCTCTTTACACCTGCTGGCTATATCTCGGATAAATATCCAAAAAATAAAATTATGCGAATCAGTGCTTGGTTTGCATTAGCGATCACCTTAATGATCACCTATAGCTACTACCAAGGCTGGTTTAAAATTAGTTTTGCATTAACCTTCTTGCTCGCCACCCAAAGTGCCTTATACTCTCCTGCTAAAATGGGATTTATTCGTGAAATCGTTGGTGAAAAACATTTAGCTGAAGGGAATGGCTTTGTTCAAGCTGCGACAATGGTTGCTATTTTGCTTGGTGGTTTGAGCTTTTCTATATTATTCGAACAACTCTTACCTGATATTAAATTCACCTCACCGAATGAAGTCTTACCCCATATTGCACTCTTAGGCTGGGGGCTTGTTGCCTTTACAACCATTGAGTTAATACTTGCCTATCGCTTACCTCAACTCACTAAAGCTGATGATAATGTTCAATATAACTGGAGTGATTATTTACGTGGAAAAACACAAAAACGCATTTTAAAAAGTGTTAAAGATAATCAATATATCTGGTTATCTATTTTAGGCTTATCTGTTTTCTGGTCTACCGCTCAGGTTATTCACGCAACTTATCCTGCCTATGCTAAAGAATATCTCAGCATAACTCGTACCGATCAGCTTAACGCCCTACTCGCTTGCTCAGGCATTGGCATTATGATTGGAGCCATGGTTGCAGGACGATTCTCACGAGACCATATTGAAAGCGGACTAATCCCTATTGGTGCATTAGGTATTGCTATTACTACCTTATTAATTACGCTTTTAGACTCTATTGCTCTGCAAGCCATTAACCTCCTCGTTTTAGGCATTGCTGGTGGACTTTTTGTTGTTCCACTCAATGCTTATATGCAGTATCACGCAAAAGCTAATGAACTGGGCAAGGTCATTGCAGCATACAATTTTATTCATCATGCCATTATGGTGGGCTTTCTTATTTTAACCGCCATACTCGTCTATTACAGTCTGGTTGATAGCATTAGCTTATTCCTTATGCTTGCGGTGGTGCTAGTGATTGGTAGTCTCTACACTATTATCAAGCTACCCCAGTCTTTACTCCGCTTTTTACTTGGGGGTTTATTCCATTCTCGTTACAACATTCGTGTCCTAGGTTATGAAAATGTTCCTGCTGGAAAAGGTGTATTACTACTCGGCAATCATATTAGCTGGATCGACTGGGCATTAGTGCAACTTGCTGCACCCCGCAATATTCACTTTGTTATGGAACGCAGCTACTATGAGCGCTGGTATCTCAAATGGTTTCTTAAGCTCTTTGGCGTTGTCCCTATTTCATCAGGCAATAGCAAATCATCCATACAAACCATCCGCCAACTTTTGCTGGATGGTAAAGCTGTTTGTTTATTTCCAGAAGGAACAATTAGTCGTACTGGGCAAATATCTAGCTTAAAACGAGGCTACCAAAAAGCGGTTGAAGGCTCTGGTGCAACTGTCATTCCTTTCTACCTCCATGGGCTTTGGGGTAGTCGCTTCTCTCGGGCGAGCACTTTCCTTAAAGAAAACAGACAGTCAGGATTTAAACGCGACCTTATTGTTGCCTTTGGTGAGGCACAAGCGGATAGCATTCAAGTCGATGAGCTAAAACGACGCATTTTTGATCTTAGTGTTTCTTCATGGAAAAATTATAGCGATGAACTCCCCTCTCTGCCAGTACAGTGGCTAAAAACAGCCAAGGGTAAAAGTTCTCGTATGGCAAGTGCTGATATTATTGGTGTGGCACTCACTAATCGTCGATTTATTACTGCTGTCTTTAGTTTTGGTCAAGTGATTAAAACTCGAAGCCCTGAACAAAATATTGGTCTATTACTCCCTACCAGTACAGCGGGAGCCATTACCAATATGGCGGTTTTATCGATAGGTAAAACTATCGTCAATTTAAATTACTCTGCCAGCAAGGAATCAGTTCAAGCCGCCATTAAAAAAGCTGAAATTAAGACAATCTATACCTCCAGTCGCTTTGTAAAAAAGCTTAAAGGTCGTGGTATTGATTTAGTAGAAATGACTAAAGGCACTGATTTAGTTTATTTAGAAGAGATTAAAGAACAGCTTTCTAAATCTAAGATGCTATTCACTCTCTTGATGGTAGCCGCCCTACCCACCCGACTACTACAAGCCATTTACCTTAGCCCTATTGATAGCCAACAAACTGCTGCAATTTTATTTTCCAGTGGTAGTGAAGGTGAACCCAAAGGTATTGAGTTAAGCCACCAAAATATTGTCGCCAATTCTCGACAAGTTGCGAATGCGCTGAACACACAAGAAGCTGATGTTATTATGTCGGTATTACCTACTTTTCATGCCTTTGGTTTACTTGCATCCACTCTTATGCCGCTGAGTGAAGGTGTACCGATTGTTTGTCACCCTGATCCAACCGATGTATTGAATATCGCTAAAGGTATTGCTAAATATGAAGGTACTGCAATCTTTGGTACTTCAACATTTTTACGTTTATATACTCGTAATCGTCGGGTACACCCCTTAATGTTAAAGTCATTGAGACTGGTTATTGCAGGAGCTGAAAAGCTTGACCCTGAAATTAGAAAAGCCTTTCAGCTCAAATTCAATAAGACAATTCTTGAAGGCTATGGTGCAACAGAAACCTCACCCGTTGCCGCGGTCAATGTTCATGATGAAATGGATACAACGCATTGGAAAGTGCAAGTTGGTAATAAGGTGGGTAGTGTAGGAATGCCACTACCAGGAACAAGTTTTCGTATTGTTGATCCTGTTGATCTATCAGAATTGCCTACTGATGTCGATGGCTTAATTCTTATTAGTGGTCCACAAGTCATGAAAGGCTATCTTAAAGCACCAGAGAAAACAGCGGATGTTATCGTCGAGCAAGATGAACAAATATGGTACAAAACGGGGGATAAAGGTCACCTTGATGAAGAGGGTTTCTTAATTATTGTTGATCGCTATTCTCGCTTTGCCAAGATAGCAGGAGAAATGATTAGCCTGACTGCGGTTGAAAACCAGATCAGCCACTGTTTACAAGAGCCAGAACTTGAGGTCGTTGCTGTCAATTTACCTGATGCTAAAAAGGGTGAAAAAGTAGTTTGCCTGATTGTGAGTGATTTAGATGCAAAGGCAATTAGACAACAGTTAATTGATCATGATACTAATCCATTAATGATTCCTAGTCAGTTTATTACTGTGGAAGCGATACCTAAACTCGGTAGTGGCAAAACTGATTTTTATCAGGCTAGCTTGTTGGTACAAGCTTGACATCATAGATAACTGAGAACCTTTATAAGTTGGCATTGTTAAATTTATATCGTTGTATCATACTGACTTCTTGTATTATATAAAAGCTAACACGATACCCGACATCTAATATGGCAACTTCAAGATACTAAAAGTAAATTTAGCCAACTTGTTGAAAATGCAATGCATAATAAGCCATAGTTTGTAACGAAACATGGTAATAATGCCGTTGTTATTCTTTCTTTTGAGGAATACAAAAAAAATGATAAAACCTAAACAAGATATTATTTCTTTCTTTAGGTGCTCCCCTTTTATTAATTTTGAGCTTGAAATTACAAGAGATAAAGATTTTCCAAGAGATATTGAGTTATGAAATATCTTTTAGATACTCAAAACCCAAACGGCAGAAACTCCTCCAACCTCTTCTTCAACAACTCATCATGTTCTTTATATTTAGGGTCATACTGCTTCACATGAGCCCAAAACCTAGCCGAATGGTTCAATTCCAAAGTGTGACACAGCTCATGAATACAAACCGAGCGAGCAATTTCAGGAGGAAAAAATAATAATTTACAATTAAGGCTAATATTATTTTTATTAGTACAGCTACCCCAACGTGTTTTTTGTGCTCGAATAGTGACTTTACTATATTTTAAACGGCATTGCTGGCTTACTTCTTCAAGTACATCAGGTAAATAGGACTTCCCCAGATGCTTTAAATAATCGATTAATAACGTATAAACTTGTTCAGGATAATCCTTGGTATTACCCTTGATGGTTAAATCAGTATCACTCACTAATTGACCACTAAGATAAGATTCTGAGCTATGATGATCACTATATTTAATCTTAACAACCCTATCAATCATTTGTAAATTCAATGTACTCGGTGGATCAGGATACAGTGAAGCATCTGGCGTTTGATCAACTTCAAGTAAAGTCTTCTTTAGCCATTCTCGTTTTTCGTACACCATCGCATGTGCATCACGAGTCAAAACAAAAACAGGTCGAATCACTTCAACTTTCCCTATAGGAGTCACGCTAAGTCTTAAACGCTTCGCCCGAGTAGAAATACGGAGAGTATAATCACAACGCATCCCTCCCCCTAAATCAATCGAATAAATTTCAGGTACGCTTTTAGCTACCATATTTCTTTATATTTCGTAATTGTTTACGTTCATGTTTACCAGGTTTTTTACCATAATTAACATGTGCTCCCGTCATTTTTATCGCTTCAACTTCTTGTGCTCGTTTTTCTATACTTTCCTCTGTTTCTGCATAGAGTAAAACGGCTTCTTTCGCGGGTCGACGTTGATCATTTAAACCTAACACCTCAACCTCAAAATGCTCCATGCCACGCGTAACTTCCAGCATATCACCACAAATTACTGCCTTAGCTGGCTTAACTCTAGCACCATTAAGATGCACACGTCCGCCCGTAATGGCTTCGGTTGCTAACTTACGTGTTTTAAAAAAACGCGCTGCCCAAAGCCATTTATCTAATCGAACCTTGGTTAATTCTAATTGCCTTCGTTGAGTGGCCATGTAACAATTCTTTCCTCTAAATCTTCAACTTCGGTTTCATAAACAAAGCGCCCTAAGACAGAATTACCTGATTGCTGTGTTGAGTCTTTATTTCCTGTGACTAAAGGGTGCCAGCTTGCTAAACCTCGCCCTTCCATTAAACGTCGATACGCACAACTGAGTGGCATCCATTCGACTTGTTCTAGATTATTTTTAGTCAATTTAATACACGTAGGAACCAAACGTTCACGCTGCCCATATTGTGTACAACTGCCATCACTACCATCCATAAGCTGACAAGTCACATCGGTATAATACACATCTCCTGTGTCCTCATCTTCTAACTTCATTAAACAACATTTAGCACAACGGTCACAGAGCATTTCCCACTCTGCCTCACTCATCTCGCTCAACCTTTTAGCTTCCCACCAAGGCGTTGCTATTGATGAAATAGTCATTAAATTGGCGTTGTGATAATTGAAAGCGACTTTTCTAAACGTAAAAAATCCTTTCGTGAACTATAGTAAAAAATAGTTCGTCCTTCACTATCTTCAGTAATAATCAAACCTTTTGCAGAATAACGCCACAATTTTACGTCATTACCCAGCATTTTTTTACTCTCAGGTTGTCCGAAGAATTTAAGCAATTGCTCAGTAGAATATTGTGTTGTTGGAATATAAGCCAGCTTCCAAACCCGCCACTGATTCACAGTAACAATGCCAGTTTTTGAAAGATTCCAGCGCCATAAGCCACTCGGTGTCGGCTCACCCTTCTGTTCTAAACGTGCCAAAGGAGCCAGATTTTTACCAGTAATATCCACTTCTACTACAAGGTTAGCAAGCAAAACCCCTTGCCTTACCTTAGAAAAAAAACCCTCAATAGTACGTTCTCCTTTCGGTGTTTCAAATATTGCCAATTCTGGTAATTTACGCAAAGTGTGAACAACTTCAGAAAATGTTTGTGATCCTATTGATAATGAAATAACTTTAGTTTGATTGTCATCATCAGCATTAATAAGCCAAGGCAAATGAACATGATCTCGCTGTTGTGGCTGAGGTGAAAAGCCCCCTGTCATCATTACGATAAGTATTCCAAGAAATAAAATTGAGACTAAGCTCAAGCCAATTGTAGATTTTTTAATCATACTAAAGATTCCATTATAATAAGGATATCAAGATATAATCCCAAAAAAACCATAGCAAAGCGATAAGTTTATCAACTTAGTCTGTGTTTTGTTAGAATGCGCCCCTTAGCGACAATGACCGAGCGAATAAGAGCCAATGAAGAATACAGAGACCATTACCCTAATTGACAATAGTACAGGAAAAAAACTAGAACTTCCTATTCTGCGCCCTACTGTTGGTACACCAACGATAGATGTACGTGGACTTTATAAGGAGCTAGGCTATTTTACCTATGACCCTGGTTTTTTAGCCACAGCAAGCTGTCAAAGTGCTATCACTTATTTAGATGGTGAAAAAGGAGTTTTACGTTATCGTGGTTATCCTATTGAGGAATTAGCTGAGAAAAGTACTTTTTTAGAAGTCTGTTATTTACTCTATTATGGTAATTTACCGAATGAAAAACAATTTGATGACTTTCAAGAAGATATTCGCCAGCACACTCTACTCCATGAAGCATTAAGAAGCTTTTATACAGGCTTTCGTCGTGATGCTCACCCGATGGGAATTATGGTGGGCGTAGTAGGAGCCTTATCCTCTTTCTTTCATGATCATGAAAATGTCCATGATGCCAAGCTACGCCAACGAGCTGCCCACCGTTTAATTGCCAAAATGCCAACCATTGCCGCATGGTCATATCGCTATGCGCACGGCTTACCGTTTATGTACCCACAGAATCACCTCGATTATGCCAGCAACTTCCTTTACATGATGTTTGCCATGCCGACCGAGGAATACACCCCTCCCCCCCTATTTGTTAAAGCCTTAGACTTAATTATGATCTTACATGCAGATCATGAGCAAAATGCATCAACTTCCACCGTTCGCCTAACGGGTAGCTCTGAGGCAAACCCTTTTGCTGCGGTTTCAGCAGGTATTGCTTCTCTATGGGGGCCTGCTCATGGTGGCGCTAATGAGGCGGTTATCCAAATGTTATTGGATATTTCCAATTCTGATAACGATGTACAACATTATATTGACCGCGCCAAAGATAAAACGGATCGCTTTCGCTTAATGGGCTTTGGACATCGTATTTATAAAAACTATGATCCTCGTGCGGTTATTATTCGTAATATGTGCCATAAAATATTACAACAACTAGAACCAGGCAATGACTATCAAGAATTATTTGATACAGCAATGAAGATTGAAAGTGTTGCATTAAAAGATGACTATTTCAAATCACGAAACCTCTATCCGAACGTCGATTACTATTCAGGTATTATCCTTTTAGCGATGAAAATCCCATTAAATATGTTTACTGTCATCTTCGCTTTATCTCGCACTATTGGCTGGATTTCACACTGGAATGAAATGATGCAAGACCCTGAATCACGTATCGGTCGTCCTCGACAGCTCTATTCTGGTGAAGAACTTAGAAATTATGCTAAACTAGATAAACGTTAGAAAATATGGATATACTAATTAACAGTGAGTAAGCTGTTGATTACTCTTATACTGAGATAAAAATCTCACTTAAAATTATTGGAAACAACCTTATGACTATTGATAAAATAATCCTTGCCGTTGCTGGCGCTGTCGTTCTAATCACGGCAATACTTGGTATGAAAGTCAACCCTAACTTTTTATGGGTGACCGCTTTTGTTGGACTTAACTTATTCCAATCAGCCTTTACAGGTTTTTGCCCATTAGCAATGATCTTAGAAAAAATGGGTTTTAAGTCAAGCTAAAGCGCATTCTTGTCGGTTTGACTTTAAGCCAGTAAATACTCATCAATGATCAACGGATCGGTATTTGTTAGGCTTAAGGTCTGACCTAGAGTTAAGACCTTAGTGATCATTAAATTAATGATCATCAAACGACCTAAAACTTACACACTATTCTATGCTTTCAGCAAAATTTCAGCTTTTTTTTATTATCCTCATACTTTCAATGCTAAGCTCTCTAACAGGCTGTGGGAATAAAGGTAATCTTTACTTACCTGATACTCATGATAAACCTGTAAAAACAACCAATACACCATCACAATAAACTAAGTAAAGCGCTATGGATCATTTTAATTACCGTAATAAACAGCTACATGCTGAAGAGACAGCGATATCAACAATAGCCGAAAAATATGGTAGCCCTTGTTATATCTACTCGCGCAGTACATTAGAACGTCATTGGAACGCTTTTAATGATGCCTTTGGTAATCATGATCATTTAGTGTGTTATGCCGTTAAAGCAAACTCTAATCTTGCTATTTTAAACCTCTTTGCACGAATGGGTTCTGGTTTTGATATTGTTTCATTAGGTGAATTAGAGCGAGTATTAGCTGCGGGTGCAGAACCCAGTAAAATCGTTTTCTCTGGTGTAGGTAAACGAGTTGATGAAATGCAACGGGCTTTAGAAGTCGGTATTCATTGTTTTAATATTGAATCTACCGCAGAAATAGAGCGTTTAAATGAAGTCGCTGGTGCGATGGGTAAAGTCGCCCCTATTTCTATTCGGGTCAACCCCGATGTTGATGCAGGCACACACCCCTATATCTCAACAGGTTTAAAAGAAAATAAATTTGGTATTGATATTGAAATTGCTGAGCTAGCCTATCAACAGGCTAACCGCTTACCGTATTTAAATATTATAGGAATCGATTGTCATATTGGTTCACAGCTAACCGAGCTAGCCCCTTTTTCTGATGCTTTAGACCGAATATTGCTTCTCGCTAATAAATTAAAAGCATCGGGCATTAATATTCAGCACCTTGATTTAGGGGGTGGTTTAGGCGTGACCTATGATAATGAAACACCTCCTTTACCCGCTGACTATACAAAGCAATTATTTAGCAATCCTGCGGTCAAGGATTATAAAATTATTATCGAACCTGGGCGTGCTATTACCGCGAATGCAGGGATTTTGGTGACTCGTGTGGAGTATCTAAAACATACCGAAGCAAAGAACTTTGCTATTGTTGATACTGCAATGAATGACCTAATTCGACCCGCCTTATACCAAGCATGGCAAGCGATTATTCCCGTTGATAATAGTCATGACTCTCCGAGTAAAAACTACGATATTGTAGGCCCTATTTGTGAAACGGGTGATTTCCTAGGAAAGAACCGTAAACTCACTATTAAGCAAGGTGATTTGCTTGCTATACGTTCATCAGGTGCTTATGGTGCCACGATGTCATCTAACTACAATAGCCGACCTCGTGTGGCAGAGGTGATGGTCGATGGTGAAAAACACTATTGCATTAAAGCGCGTGAGACGATTGAACAGTTAATGGCAGGAGAAACATTATTGCCTGAGTGATGAACTCAAGCTATAAAGCAATATTAACAACATTCCATTAATATCACTTTTTTAAGTCATCCTTCTTCCTCGCTCGTGGGTGAGCCTGATCATAAACTTTTGCTAAATGCTGATAATCTAAATGGGTATAGACCTGTGTTGTTGAGATATCAGCATGACCTAACAGCTCTTGCACTGCACGTAGGTCTCCAGAGGATTGTAATAAATGCGTTGCAAAGGAATGGCGTAGTTTATGAGGGTGAACACTTTGCTCAATCCCTAATTTCTTCTGCCAATGATTCACTCGTTGCTGAATAGAACGTTGATGAATACGTTGACCACGATTACTAATAAAAACAGCATTCTCACCCATCTCAAGCTTGTGTTGACGATATTCAAACCACTGCTTTAATGCTGTCATCGCCTTATCCCCTAAAGGTAGCAAGCGCTCTTTATTACCCTTACCCAAGACTTTCACTGTTTTATCATAAAAATTAATATCAACATAATCTAAAGACACCAGCTCACTCAAGCGTAATCCAGAGGAATAAAAGACTTCTAAAATAGCTTGATCTCGTGCATTAATAAAACTATCACAGGGAATCGCTAATAAACGATCTAATGTTTCGATTTCTAAGGTTTGGGGTAGACTGCGCGTTAGCTTGGGACTATGAATACCAATAACAGGGCTACTTTTTATTATCTCCTGCCGAACAAGATAATTAAAAAAGGAAGAAAGACTAGAAAGCTTGCGCTTGATCGTTTTTGGTTGTTGCCCTTGGCGATGCAAATGGGCAACAAATGATTGAATATCGGTGGCTTGGCTGGAAATAATCGATACCGTTTCATCATTTTTCAATACAGCGACTTGAAACTGTTTAATGTCACGTCGATACGCATTGATTGTATGTATCGAGTAACGTTTTTCAATACGACAATAGCGAATAAAATGATCTATCTGCTCAGTGTCTAACGCGTCATTACTCAAAGATGGCGAGCAAGTGAAGCGGTAATCAATTCTGCCATATAGCTTAGGAATAAAGTCCCCATTCCTGAGTAAAAACGGCCGGCATCTTTACTACCTAGTGCAATAATACCAAGATTATCCGTTGTTTGTAATGGCATCATAACCGCTGATTTGACCTGATCATTATCAGCACCAAATAAATGCAGACGCTGTTTTTCTGTAATCTGCCCACAAATGGGTTTACGATTTTTAAATAGCTGTGTAAAACTACGCAAAGCATTGTCTTTAGGTGGTAAGAAATGAGCACTATTAGCATCACCAATCAGTACACGAATACCCACAAAATCAGCTTTGAAGTGATTATTCATATTTTCTTGGCAAGCAGTCACCACATCAGCAATATTATGTGTATGAATCATCTCTAAGGTAAAGCGTTGAATATGCCCTACAATTTGCTCATTTTTACGTGCTGCTTGAATCAAGCTATTGAGCTGATCAACGACTTGTTGTTTTTGTGAGCGTAACTGTACCACTTGACGTTCAATTAAGGAGACCGTGCCACTACCAGAGAAGTGAGGAACTTTGAGATTTCCAAGTAACTCTTCCTGATGATCAAAAAAATCAGGATGTGTCTTTAGATAGTTCGCCACTATTTCATCATTGAGTGTCAATACATCTGCTTTATTAATCTGACTGCTCATAAATTTATAACCCCTTCAAATACTATTTCAGTTGATCCTGTCATTAAAACAGCCTGTTCACCACCATCCCATTGAATCGCCAGCTTACCGCCCGATAAACTCACCTCAACCTTTGTGGCTAAAAGCCCCAGCATATTACCTACAGCGACAGCAGCACAGGCACCTGACCCACAAGCCAAAGTTTCACCAACGCCTCGCTCAAAAACACGTAAACGAATCTGCTGCGAATTAATCACCTGCATAAAACCAACATTCACTCCTTCAGGAAAGAATGATTGACTCGCTAAGCCTTGCCCTATTTCGCTGACATTCACAGTGTCAATATCATCAACAACAACAATAGCGTGTGGATTTCCCATGGATACTGAAGAAAAAGCAATCGATTGTTTTTTCCCATCAGTTACTACATCCAAATTATAAACCGTTTTTTGCTTAGGTGAAACAATCGGTATTAAATTGGGTTGAAAAATAGGCATTCCCATATCAACACACACTTGACTCTCATCGATGACCTGTAAAATAATCCGTCCACCTTGTGTATTGACTGCAATGGTAGACTGATCTGTCAAACCCTTCTCACGAACAAAACGGGCAAAACAACGAGCACCATTACCACATTGCTCTACTTCAGTACCATCTGAGTTAAAAATACGATAACGAAAATCTACATCCTCACTATCCGCTGCCTCAACAAGTAAGACCTGATCACAACCCACACCAAAGTGGCGATTCGCTAAATATTGAATATCACGATGACTAAGATCTAAGGTCTGGTTAATACCATCAATCATAATAAAATCATTACCCAAACCATGCATTTTTGTAAATGATAACTGCATGATAGATTACTCCTTTTTAACTAAATGCTCATAGCGAGACTCTTCTTTGAAAACAGTAACATATTGCTGCATATGTTCTTTTAACATCTTAGAAAATTCTTGAGTATAGTATTCAACCGCATTGTCCATCTCATTAGTATAACTTTCTTTTGATTTTGCACCAGAAGCCGTCATAAAAGCACTAAAACGCGCAGCACCATAAAGAAAGGATGCATTAACCAAGGCATTTTGATTACCTTCACACTGTTTATTAGCTAAATCAATAAAGCCATCAGCCATATTAATAAACTGCTTATTTTCACTCGCACTAATGTCACTCATAATCCATCTCTTTAATTGATTTAGTTAGTATTGTCCTTGAATAAAGTGAAAATCGCTAGTACTTCCTATCAGGGCTATTTAAGCCATCGCCAGATCATCACGCAAGCTATCGGCATCATCCGCCTTTTTAACCGCTTCTTCACGAGAAATCTTACCCATTAAAATTAATTCTTTAAGGCATTGATCCATCGTTTGCATACCATCACTCGAACCTGTTTGTAAATTTGACTTCATTTGTGGAATTTTATTTTCGCGGATCATACTTCGAATAGCACGTGTACCAATAAGAATCTCATGAGCAGCAACACGCCCTCCTCCTTCTTTTTTCAATAAAGCCTGTGAAATAACGCCTTGGATTGATTCTGATAACATCGTACGAACCATCCCTTGTTCACCCGCAGGAAAAACATCAATGATTCTGTCAATGGTCTTAGGCGCAGAGGTTGTATGTAATGTGGCTAAAACAAGATGCCCCGTTTCAGCAGCAGTCAATGCCAAACGAATGGTTTCCAAATCTCGCATCTCCCCCACCAGAATAGTATCAGGGTCTTCACGTAACGCTGAGCGTAATGCCATATCAAAGCTTTGTGTATGACGATGTACTTCACGCTGGTTAATTAAACTCTTTTTACTTTGGTGAACAAATTCAATTGGATCTTCAATGGTAATAATATGGCTCGCTTCTTTACTATTTTTATAATCGAGCATTGCCGCTAATGTTGTTGATTTACCTGATCCTGTTGGACCTGTCACTAAAACAAGACCTCGTGGTAACATCGCAAGTTTTTTAAATATAGGAGGTGCATCTAAGTCTTCTAATGATAACACTTTGGAAGGAATCGTTCGTAAAACAGCCGCCGCACCACGGTTTTGATTAAAAGCATTCACACGAAAACGAGCAACATCAGGGACAGCAATCGCAAAGTCAATTTCTAAGTCTTTTTTATACAGTTTACGTTGTTCATCATCCATTGCCGATTCAATCAATTCTAATACTTTTTCATGTGAGAACTCAGGCATATTAATCTTTCGCATCTCACCATCGACTCGTATGATAGGAGCCATTCCTGCAGACAGATGTAAATCTGAAGCATTATTCTTCACACCAAAAGTAAGTAATTGTTGTATGTTCATGATTGAAACCTTTATTATTTTTATTAGTCAATAAATACCGAGCATGTAATCAATATATGCAGATCATCTGATAATAACATAGAGAAAACATGATACAGAACCAGCTACAGATAATAGGCAATAAAATCGAGGACTTACTTGAAACGAATCATCGTGAGCCTTATAGTGCTAAATTATTAGCCGTTAGTAAACATCATCCTAGTCAGGCTATTCAAATAGCTTACACCGCAGGACAGCGGGCTTTTGGAGAGAACTATGCTCAAGAAATGGGTGATAAAGCAGAACAACTGGCAGACTTAGATATTGAGTGGCATTTTATCGGACCTATCCAATCAAATAAAACTAAATTAATTGCCAATACCGCACATTGGGTACACTCAGTTGATCGTTTTAAAATTGCTCGACGGCTAAGTGAACAAAAGCCAGATGATCATCCCGATATTAATATATGTTTACAGGTTAATATTGATAATGAAGCCACTAAGTCAGGTATTCTATTGAATCAGCTAGAAGGTCTAGCCGCTCAAGTGAGTACGCTAGCAGGCTTAAAACTAAGGGGGCTAATGGCAATCCCTATGGCTCATTCCAATCCAAAACAACAAGCCCAGAGTTTTGCCCAACTTCGCAAAGCATTAGAAAACTTAAATCAAAAAGGTTATCAGCTAGATACTTTATCGATGGGCATGTCCAACGATATGCCTATTGCAATTGCTGAAGGTGCTACCATAGTACGTATTGGTACGGCTATTTTTGGCCAACGAATCGATTGATCCCTCCTATTTTAAGAGAACTTCAATGACAGAGAATACACTCACCTTTATTGGTGCTGGTAATATGGCAAGTAGCCTGATTGCTGGATTGATAGACGATAAGACCCCACTTAAATTGCAAGTGAGTGACCCTGATCCCATACAGCGAGATCATATCCAGCGACAATGGTCACCGATAAAAACCTTTGATAATAATCGTCTCGCCTGTGATCATGCCGACGTTATTGTGCTTGCCGTGAAGCCACAGATTCTCACCAAAATTTGCCATGATATAAAAGATATCGTACAAAAAACTAAGCCATTAATTATCTCAGTGGCAGCAGGTATAACAGAAGAAGTGATTAATAAGGCACTGGGTGGAAATATGGCGATTGTGCGCTGTATGCCGAATACCCCTGCCTTGGTACAAGCAGGAGCAACGGGCTTATATGCCAATGATCAAGCCAATACAACCCAACGTAATCTTGCAGAGATGGTTTTGCGAGCTGTCGGTATTACACTCTGGGTAGATAAAGAATCATTGATTGATTCGATTACTGCCGTTTCAGGTAGTGGACCTGCTTATTTTTTCCTTGTGATGGAAGCCATGCAAAATACAGCAATGACACTGGGGCTGAGTAAAGAAGAGGCTCAATTACTCGTTGTTCAAACCGCTTTAGGTGCGGCAAAGCTGGCAATGGAAAGTAATGATGATGCAGGCTTACTGCGCCAACGAGTTACCTCGAAAGGTGGAACAACCGAAGCGGCAATTAAAGTACTACAAGATGGTGGGCTTGAAGACTTATTTTCTCAAGCATTAAATGCGGCGGCACAACGTTCTATTGAGCTGGCAAAAGCTAATTAAGGGATACCTTTAAAAATGAATATGTTACAAGAAATACTCTCATTATTAATCAATACTGCTTTTAGTATTTATGCATCGCTATTGTTAATTAGGGTGCTACTGGGCTTAGTACGAGCAAATTTTCATAATCCTATTTCACAGTTTCTAGTCAAAGCGACAAACCCTGTGATCAAACCACTACGACGTTTTATCCCTTCCATTGGTAAGATCGATACAGGTGCGGTGGTAGCGGTTTTGGCTTGTAAAACCATTCAATTGCTATTACTCACAATCATTGGAGTCAGTAGTTTTGCCCAAGAACTGATACCTTATGTGATTGGTGGCACGCTGAAATTAGCGGTATGGGTATTCCTTATTGCACTGATTATTCAAGTCATTGCGAGCTGGATTGAAACCAGCAATGATAACCCTATTATCCCATTAGCCAATAGCCTCACTAAACCTTTGTTAGACCCAATTCGTCGCCATATGCCTGATACAGGAATGATTGATTTATCCGTATTAGTAGCAATGGTATTACTGAATATTGCTTTGATTGTTATAGCAAGTGTCTTTGGCTAGGAAATAAAATTCAAGTAAGCTTTAAAAGGCAGCTCACTACCTGACCTGCCTTTTTTTGCTTCATCACTTCATAGCCTTCTAAAGCCATATCTTCACCCTGAGGATATTCAATATAAACCAATGCTTCGTTATTCAGTAATTTTAACGCTCTAATCATCTTTAGTACCTCAGTCCAATAGTGCTGAGAAAAAGGTGGATCAATAAAAATTAAGTCAAAAGACTGGGTACATTGTTGCAAGTATTGAAAAGCATCCATTGCCTGTAAATCAATATTTTCAGCTTTTAATCGGCGGATATTTTCACGTAAATAAGTGCTTGCCTCTCGGTGAGATTCGACTAAAACTAGATCCGCCGCCCCTCGTGATATGGCTTCAAAACCTAATGCACCACTACCTGCAAAGAGGTCAAGACAACGTCTTCCTAATAACTGCCCTTGTAGCCAGTTAAATAAGGTTTCCCGTACTCGGTCAGGTGTTGGACGTAAACCTTGTACAGAAGCAAAGTGCAACTTTCTACCTCTCCACTGCCCTGCAATAATGCGTAACGGCTGAGTTTGATGGCTCTTTATTTTTCTTGCGGACTTTTGTGATTTCTTTCGTACCATTATTATTTAACTTCAATTTGTTAAAAACCTAAAGTCAGATAATAAGCTATCTTAGACTAAAATACTTTGCCTTCACAAGAATTGCTAACTAGCAATAATTTACCACTTTACTATAGCCACTTTATAAAAATCATGTAAAATCATAGAACTTACCAACAATAGTAGGGCAGATATGGTCACTGATTTTTTAAACACGATCCAACAGTACAGTACTACTATCATAAGCCTTGCAGGGCTGTTAGCAACTGTAATTTCTCTTTATCTAACCCATTTAACTGTTCAGATCATGCGGAAGCCAACACCCGCTACGAATACAGATATAGATAGCGATCCAGTATTAAAAGAACCAACACCTGCTACCAACCCTCCAACCCTATCAGAAACCCAAGAGAATTGGCTGACTATCAAAGTTAGCAAGCACGACAATGAAGTTACTTTTGAACAAGACAAGCGTCGATATAGCATAGAACTAGACCGCCTTCCTGACACACACGATCACCCAAACTGGCAAAAAATCGCTACCACCTTATTTCAATATCAAGATATTCAACAGGCTAACGCTAGCAAAAAACCTATACGTTTACGCATAATGACCGATAATCAGAGTCTGGCATTATTACATTGGCATTGTTTACCGAATCCAGAAACAGGAAAGCACCTGATGCACAACGGCTGGGTCATTGAAGTCGGTCCTATACAACATGCACATTCAAACTTTCATCCAATGGTCATCAGTAACCCTCTCGTCATTATCCCCATAGATAAAAAGCACAACATCATGGGAGACCAGCACTTTGCACAAATACAGGCTTATCTTGAAAGTCACTTTAAAATAACAGGCACAGCGACACGCCTAAGCACACCAGAACAACTACAGCGTGAATTAAAGATTGAAAAACCCGATCTAATCCACCTTTATGCAAAAACAGAGGGTAGAAAAATACTATTAGACACGGGTAATAACGGTGAATATCATATTTCACTAGAGCAATTAGGTCGTTTGCTAGAAGAAGCAGAAATTAAACCCATTATTATCATCAGCTTAATTAGCACTCAAGAAATTGACGAATACCCCAAAATATTAATTAATAATAGCTGTCTATTATGGATTTTAGCAACAACACACTCCAGCAAAATATGCAAAATAGAACAACAACTCTTTAATGTCCTTGAAAAACTACCAAGTAATGGAGACATAACCGACTTAATCAAAAAGGAAAATAATCATCATGAACGCCGTATACAAAGTATTGTCTGGAATAGCTACCAACCCCCTCAGTTAACCATCAGCCAAAGCGAACAACGTAAAAAACAACAATTTCGTGTTGCCATACTTCGGATTGTTCTAGGACGTGAAGGCTTGAAAGATCAGATATCAGGTGGTGTTGGTCGAAATATAAAAACGACCAATATGCTCGTATATGCTGTTTCTGGGGCAAAAAGTGCCTGCCCATTTGATGTGCCTTCTCAAGTACAAAATCAGTTACAATATGTTGATTCCAATAAAGTCCCTGTCATCTCTTATTACTTCAATATACACATTGCTCCAAGAGCAAAAAGCATCGACATGGATAACAGCATTGATGATGCTATTGAACATGGAATAAAAAATACCCTACCGACGGCTGAAGTCATACAGCAGGAAATTATTCGTAGAGCGTATAACAACCAAGAATGTTGTATTGCTTTCAACTGGTTCTTTGATGTACCTGAAGATATGCAGGACAAGCTCTCGGACTGGATTAAACTTTGGCTCAACACTATTTGTAAAGAATTTGACACAGTCATACCCCAGAAAGCCATGATACTTCATGCACTTTGCTTACAACATCAAACACATGAAGTCGCCAAAAACACCTATCAAGCAGTTAATCAAGCACTCAGTATTGGCAAAAGAAAAGATTGTAATATCAAATTTCTAAAATTTACCAATGCACTAGGGCGACTAGAAAGCATGGAAATTACTAACTTTTTTGAAACCAATACCTACTGGCAAAAAAGGCTAAATTTAAATAAACATATCAATGATTACAGTCACTTTGCCGATTGGATTCACACAAAAACAAATGGCGACTTTAATGCCGTCATTCATCAAATCTGGCTTGAATACCAAAGCAATTATCGTCACTATCGCAATGATTGCAGAACCACAGCCAGAGCTATAGAAAGAGTTTGAAAATGAATAATCGCTTTACTATTGTCACCGCTGTCAAAGACTGGCAACACCACGCTCAAAACGATCGTGCCGAGCGCCTGAATCAACTCAATATCAATGCGAGCCAAGCCGCAGAGCGTGATTTATCCAAAGCAGCTAAACGCTTTGTGCCCTCTAAAAACCTACTCAATGCCATTAATGCATCACTAGCGGCACGAGTCCCCCTATTACTAACGGGTGAACCTGGTACGGGAAAAACACAGGTGGCTTGGTACCTACAACGCTTCTTTAATATTCCGCTCTATTCCTATCAGGTTCATTCAAATAGCCAAGCCAATGATATGCGTTATGACTTTGATGCCGTTGCCTATTTACGTGATGCTTATATTGGGCAAGCGACAGCAGAGCCAGCAATAGAAAACCCTCAAGATCAAAGCCAAGACCCACGCGCCAATAAACGCTACTTAAAATCAGGCGCACTTTGGAAGGCATATGAGAATCAAGGTGAATGTGTATTATTAATTGATGAGATTGATAAAGCACCACGAGACTTTCCCAATGACCTACTACAAGAACTTGA
>JAGLEV010000064.1 GCA_023144895.1 Thiotrichaceae bacterium | reverse complement strand
ACATATCGATAAATGAAGTTTTACCTAATAAGGAGGTTCAGCTTCAAAAGATTGAATTTTCTGAATATAATGATTTTAAAATGCCAACAGTATCGCCATTTAAAATCATTAACGAAAATCAACAGCGGCAAATTGGTTTTCACTTTCAAGAGAATGAGGAAAAGCTATTAGTTTCGGCTTGGAGTGTTAGCGGGAATGTTCGTAAATTAACAGAGCTGGCACCAAATTCTTGGTTGCGTACTCTCTGTAATGAAAGAACAATATCACTTGAAAGCACAACATCATATTATAGGCTTGTTCATAATATTTTTTATGGTTCAGCGAGCAAAGCTGGCGAGCTATTTCGGTCAAAAAAACCAACTATGATTGATGATTTAGAAAGAATAATACGGTAGTTGATAGTAACAAAATTCCTGCACTTACAAGCATATACAGTTTATAATAGTCAGGGAATAGCTACCATGTGACGGGGCTATTTTTTCTCAATCCAGTCTCTTATTATTGGTGGAATTCTTCGTGGACGAAAGTGTTGAGCATCAATACAAACTAGCCCTACCTCCGCAGTACAGAGTCTTTCTTGTGCTCGCACTGCTTGCTGGCTGACAATTAAATGAGTCTTTCCCAGTACTTTGATACTCACACTAACATCAATTAAATCATTGAAAACAGCAGGTTTTAGATAATCAATATTAACCGAACGAACAACAAAAATTAAGCCAAACTCATCACGTAACTGATCTTGCTCAATATTACCATCTCGCAACCACTCTGTACGTGCGCGTTCCATAAATTTAAGATAATTAGCATAGTAGACAATGCCACCAGCATCAGTGTCTTCGTAGTAAATGCGGATGGGAAGGGAGTAGGATGTATTCATGATTTTTGCTGATTATTGTTGGAGTTAGGGTGATAAGGATTATATCTATGTGTTAACGTAGCGTGTTATAATCCAAGAAATAGGCACTGTACTCATAGCGTACTTGTTATAACATAATTTATATTAACTAATTAATATCTATGACATAGGCTGGATTCAAGCATCAGGTAATATACTCCTCTTAGGTATTGTTTTATCAATAGTTTTTTTACGCTATAAATCATTAGTCGCTTGTATCATGATACATTCAACAAATAATTTAATATCATTAATATCATTAATAACAGTATAAAAAATAATAAATTTTGGAGTCAATGTGGAGCTATTTAAAAAAGCTAGCATTTTTGTAATTTTGACTATTATTACTCAAGTTGGAGGTGTTCTGTATTTACTTTCTCTCTTCATAAGTAAATATTTAAAGAGTCAATTAAAGTATGAAAAAACTATTATATTTATAGCCCTTTATGCCACATCAACCTTTTTAATTATACCCTTAGTCGCTCCTTTATTTGGGCGAGAGAAGGTTGCTCATACTAATAGAATAAAACCAGCAAACTATATGACGGTTGTTCTAAATAGAAATTATGTAAGACCAGAACTAAATTCTCTTTTAGCCAGAGCAGAAGAAAGCATTAAGCATAGTAAAGTCAATATAAGATACCTAGATGCAAATTTTCCATTTCTAAATAAATTCCCACTATTACCTCACTTGAGTCACAATGATGGGAAGAAAATTGATTTAAGCTTAATTTATGAAAATCAACAGAGGGATATTTCACATAAGAGAAAATCCATCAGTGGTTATGGTTATTTTGAATATCCAAAAGAAAATGAATTCAATCAAATTGAGAAGTGTTTGAAAAATGGCTACTTTCAGTATGACTATCCAAAATATCTGACATTTGGTTCAATTAATCCAGAGTTGGTATTTTCAGAAAGTGGAACAAAAATATTAATCACAGGGCTTTTAGAAAACCCAAACTTAGGAAAATTATTTATTGAGCCTCACTTAAAACAAAGGCTAAACTTAAAAAGCAATACAGTAAGGTATCATGGGTGTGGGGCAGTGAGACATGATGACCATATCCATATACAGTTAAAATAACCCTTGAATATCAACAAAATGATTATAAAGGCATTTTTCTTGATGCAAAGCACAGCCTTGTTTTTGTGAATTCAGGAATATTATTACTACAACTATTGACTATTATTAATCTGATACTGGGAATGACATTCCAAAATGTTCCCAAGCTCGCTTTGAAGCAATTCGTCCACGTGTAGTGCGTATCATATAGCCTTGTTGAATTAAAAAAGGTTCAAGGACATCTTCAATAGTGCCTCGCTCCTCACCAATGGCAGCGGCTAAACTATCGACACCCACAGGGCCCCCATCAAACTTCTCAATAATGGCTAATAATAAGCGACGATCCATATGGTCAAAGCCTTGTTCATCAACATTTAGCATATCGAGTGCCTTATCTGCAATATTGGCATTAATCGTCCCATCACCTTTGACTTGCGCATAATCACGGACACGTCGTAGTAAACGGTTAGCAATACGCGGTGTGCCACGGGAGCGTTTTGCAATTTCAGTGGCTCCAGCGTGATCGATAACGACTTTGATAATAGTGGCTGAGCGTTCAAGTATCGTCGTGAGATCAGCAACATTATAAAACTCCAAACGTTGTACAATACCAAAGCGATCACGTAGAGGAGAAGTTAATAATCCCGCTCGTGTCGTTGCTCCAATCAGAGTAAAAGGCGGAAGGTCGAGCTTAATAGAACGCGCGGCAGGGCCTTCACCAATCATAATATCAAGCTGAAAATCTTCCATTGCAGGGTAGAGTATTTCTTCTACTACTGCACTCAGTCGATGTATCTCATCAATAAACAATACATCATGAGGTTCAAGGTTCGTTAGCAATGCGGCAAGATCACCTGCTTTCTCCAAAACAGGGCCAGAGGTTTGACGTAAATTAGCCCCCATTTCGTTAGAAATAATATGAGATAAAGTTGTTTTCCCTAACCCTGGAGGTCCAAAAATCAAGACATGATCTAATGCCTCAAACCGCCCTTTAGCCGCCTGAATAAAAATTTCCATTTGATCACAAACGGCAGGTTGACCAATATAATCATGCAGACTTTGCGGGCGTATTTTTTCATCATTAAATAAATCATCGCTAGCATTTTCTGCATCAATAATGCGATCCTGTTCCATTTATGACAGACTCGCTTTGAGTGCGGCACGAATCATTGATTCAACATCTAGCGCATCATTCTTTACCGCAGAAACCATACGACTTGCTTGGACAGGTTTATAGCCTAAAGCGAGTAACGCATTGATGGCTTCTTCTTCATTATTACGAATAGGGGGATTTTTCTTACTTGGAGTGTCGCTATCATCCTCAGATAATTCAGGTAAACGGTCACGCATTTCAATGATTAAACGCTCAGCCGTTTTTTTGCCAACACCCGGTAACTTACATAAACCTGTGACATTATTTGTATGAACGTAACGGGTGAAGTCAGCTACCGTCATGCCCGAAACAATCGCTAACGCCATTTTTGGACCAACACCATTAACCTTCAGCAAAGTTCGAAATAAGCTACGTTCCGTTAAAGTGCTAAAGCCATACAGAGTTTGTGAGTCTTCACGGACAATAAAGTGTGTATGTAGGGTAGTTTCTACTCCAATATCGGGAAGCTCTGTAAAGCTTGTCATTGAAGCAAGTATTTCATAACCCACACCTGAGACATCAAGCATTAACTCAGGGGCTTGTTTAAAAATAATTTTACCGCGTAATTGACCAATCATTTAGCGTCTCTTTTTTGTGCGTATTGTATTTTATTATTAAAGGCTGAAGTATGTGCATGACAAAGAGCAATGCCCAGTGCATCTGCTTGGTCTTCTTGAAGTTTTTCTTGAATATTGAGTAAGACCTTAGTCATGTGCTGTACTTGTGATTTATCGGCACTGCCTTTGCCCACAATCGCTAGCTTCACTTCACGAGGTGCATATTCTGCAACAGATAAACCTTGCACGACACCCGCACAAATAGCCGCTCCCCGTGCTTGCCCAAGCTTAAGAGCAGAGCTAGGATTTTTTGAGACGAAGACATTCTCAATAGCCATTTGCGTTGGTGAATATTCAGCAATGAGTTGCGCTAATTCAATATAAATCTTTCCTAAACGCTCAGGAAAAGGTGCACTGCCCAATTTGATACAACCACTATAAACATGACGGCTGTAGCGACCATTACTATCAATAATCGCAAATCCAGTAAAACGAGAGCCAGGGTCAATACCGAGTATTCGGTCTATAACAATTTCTCCATCACTTCGTCAGGAATATCAGCATTAGAATAAACTTCTTGAACATCATCTAACTCTTCAAGCGCATCAACTAAGCGAATCAGCTTTTCTGCGGTATCACCGTCTAAAGGAATAAGGTTGTCAGCACGCAGGGTGACTTCACTTTCTTCAATAGCAAAACCTGCTTCTTTTAGTGCCGTACTTATCGTTATAAATTCTGTTGGCTCACAAAGGACTTCCATAGAACCATCATCTTCTATCACCACATCATCAGCGCCTGATTCTAGGGCAATATCCATGAGTTTATCTTCATCCGTACCTTCAGGGAAAGGAAAGACTCCAATCTCTTTGAACATATACGCGACTGAGCCATCTGTACCCAGATTTCCACCCGCACGAGTCAAGGCATGGCGCACCTCAGAAACGGTACGATTACGGTTATCGCTCATGCAATCGACCATGATTGCAACGCCACCAGGAGCATAACCTTCATAGCGAATTTCTTCATAATTTGCGCCTTCAAGCTCGCCAGCACCCCGTTTAGAAGCCCGCTCGATAGTATCTTTTGGCATATTAGAGGCGAGTGCTTTATCTACTGCCAAACGTAATCGAGGATGAGCATTAGGGTCAGAAGTTGCACCCTCACGTGCTGCAACCGTAATTTCACGAATAATCTTTGTCCAAACCTTGGCGCGTTTTTTATCATTAGCCGCTTTCTTGTGCTTAATATTTGCCCATTTGCTATGTCCCGCCATAATACCTTCTCTTTAGTGAATCGTTGTTATTGCCATGGTTAAGAATATTATCACAAACTATAGGGATTCGTTACAAAGTCGTCACTAATTAATCCTTACTGACTCGACCTTATCTAAGAAAATATAATGAAACAAATATGCGACTTGCGTTATTATTACTCACAGCAATAATTCCTGTAGAAATAGGGTAGAGATTATTGCTAGTAACGAATGATTAAAAATAAAATTAAGGAGTAAATTATGGCCGATTGGCGCCAAGTAGCAAAAGTCTGTGCATTAGGTGATGGACATATCAGTACGAAAGAAGTTGAGATTCTACGTACAGTGATTCTTGCAGATGGAAGTGCAAATAAAAGTGAACTAGGCTTCTTGCAAGAGATTAAAAAAGAAGCTAAGTCTGCGGTACAGGCACTTGATACTTTAATTGCAGACTGCGAGAAAGTAGCGAAGTAAAACATTAGCTTATTTAAGATTCAGGTTTTATCCGTCTTAGATTAAGACCTGAGTCTTAAATGGTCATTAGAACCTTTGCCAGAGTGGTTTCAGATAAAGTCTTTGAAGCTATTAGCCTTGATCGCCTTTCTTTGGAGCAATACGGTCTTGTTGTGCAACATTCTGAATCTCACAAGCCCCTTTAAACTCTTCTGGTATTTCATCAGGGCATTGACCACATTGGCTATTACCGGGCACCGCAAAATCAATTTTCTTGGGGTAGGGTAAGTCCATATTATCCATAATTTCAATGAATTCATGCTCAGGTCTATTGTGACCTAAACGCGGATTACGTTGTTTTTCTTGCCCAATGGTTGTTAATTGTCGTCCTTCATAGTCATGACCTGGATACACTAAAGTCTCATCATCTAGATTAAAAAACTTTTGATGAATACTTTGATAGAGCGCTTTAGCATCACCTGATTGAAAATCAGTACGCCCACAAGCTTCAATGAGTAAGGCATCACCCGAAAAAAGCAAGGTATGCATATTACTTTTAATTAAATAAGCATGATGGGTGCTCGTATGTCCAGGAGTGAATAGTGGCTCTAATTGTAAATGACCGACTTGAAATATCTTTCCTTCCTCCACTCCTAAATCAGCACAAGGAAGTTGATCCATTTTCGGTACAACAATTTGCGTTGATGCCAGAGCTTTCATCTTTTTAGCCCCTGTGAGGTGGTCAGCATGGATGTGTGTTTCTAAGGTGTAAGTGGGCTTTAAACCTAAGCTTTGAATTATTTTTAAGTCGCGCTCAACCGTCTCAATCACAGGGTCAATGAGAACGGTTTCACCCGTATCAGGGCAGCCTAATAAATAGGTGTAAGTACAAGAATCTGGCTCAAATAGCTGTTTAAATATCATTTCTTTATCCTGTTATATTTTTTTTGAAAAATGAGTAATAAGGTAAAACTTATTCAAGCATACAGCGTAGTGCCCAGAAATAAAGCAATTTACTCTTGGTTAATCATATGATCAGCCATTTGCTGAAAAGCATCGGTTAACTGTTGAGAAAACTTAGGATCAAACGCCATATCCGCAATGGCTTTATGCATACATAACATCCACTGATCTGACTCTCTTTGGGCTATTTTAAAGGGTAGATGGCGCTGTCTTAAACGAGGATGCCCATATTCTTCAATATAGAGATTAGGGCCACCTAACCAACCACTTAAAAACTTAAAGAGCTTTTTCCGTGATGCTTTTAAACTTTTAGCATGTAACTGACGCGTCTCTTTAACTTCTGGTAAGCTATCCATATGGTTATAAAATAAATCAACGAGTTTTTGTACGGTCTCTTCACCGCCAATTTCAGTATAAAGTGTTTGACTTGTCATAAGAATTCTTCAAAATATTTAATTTAACAGTACAGTATAATAGCAAGGTCATTATTTTACACATTGATAATACTCAAAAACCTTATGTGCATTCGCTATCCCTTAATTCTATTGGGTTTAAGCCGTTCTTGTTGCTTCTGTAAACGGTATTGCAGAAGGCTCTAACATTTTGTGATCTTTGCCTTTTTTTAAAAGAATGCGGTACTATCAACCTCCAAATAAAATCCAACGGGAAGGGCTGATTGGATTTGAATTAAATATTGAGATGCAGTTTAGGGTGTCTAACTTCCAGCCCAAAGGCTTTTACTATGAAAACTATCGCTTTACTACTCATTGGTTATTCACTTTTTTATGGGTTGATTTTATCGTTGACACATTTTCATTGTGAAAATTACAAGGGGCAAAAACAGGCGCAGCTCATGGGTTTTGTGTTAATCCTTAGCTTGATGAGCTTACAGTTGGCACACTATTTTTATCTAATGGAAGGGTCTTATTTTATTCATAGTCACTATTATGTCGCACTTTTATACCTTATTGCTCCTGCTTTTTATTGGTTTAGTAAGCCATTATTGAAGGCAGAAGAAGGTTATTCCTTGACCTCTCTTTTATGGCATTTTTTGCCCATAGGATGTGCTTTTGTTTTGCCTTACAATAGTGCAATTGCGTTGACCTTTATTATCGGTGGCTTGTATTTATTTTGGCTGGCAAAAAATGTCTATGCACTGCGTGAACAAAGTGCTCAGTTGGGTCTTGAACGAGTGATTTTAGTGATTGTCTTTGTCATTGCTGTTTTCGCATTGATTTTGGGCTTAATGTTGCCTTTTATTTCTGAGGCTGTCTTTTTCTCTTTTTATGCCTCGTCCATTGGTATTGCTTTTTTTCTGATCAATATGACCTTAAGTATTTCACCACAACTTTCAACAAATGTGACTGAAGTCGCAAGAGAAACTTATGCTACCTCAACGTTAAAACATATTGATTGTGATGAACGTTTAAAGGCATTACATCAGTTGATGCAAAAACGTAAACTCTATGAAGAAAGTAATCTTGATTTGCATACTTTATCCAGTGAGCTATCACTCTCTAGTCATCAATTATCGGAACTGATGAATACACAATTAGGGAAGAGTTTTTCTCGCTATCTTCGTGAGCAACGGATTACTGAAGCAAAAAAACAATTGTGTGAACAGCCCTCAGCCTCAGTGCTTTCTATTGGTTTAGCGGTTGGGTTTCCATCACAATCTAATTTTTATAATGCCTTTCGTGAGATTGTGGGAACAACTCCTGGTAAATTTAGGCAATTACAGAAGAAATTGAATCAAGGGGTCAGCTAACACTTATTTTGATGATAAGGTTTGTGATTATTTTATTGGAGTCGCCTTATCTGGAGTCATCTCTTTTTAGAGGGAAATCAAATAACTGATACTAATAGCAATACAGATACCCCATAGCCATCCATACATCATAATACGCCAAACGAGAGAGACATCACGCAACTCCATAAAGTCACGAATAATGATGGTGGCTTTGATGATGGTTGTTAATAACAAAAGAAAAATTGCAATAACGCCACTAAAACCTATCTTGCCCATCCAATAGGTCGATAGTGTGAGCAATAGCATGACAATCCATAATGTGTGACTATTGTAATATTTATTTATTTTACTCATCGGATAATATAAACCAGTGGGAAAAGGATAATCCAAACAAGATCAACCATATGCCAATAAGATGCACCTGTTTCTATGCCCAAATGATTGTCAGCACTATAAGCACCTCGATGCGCTTTAATGACGATCGCTAATAAAATAATCATACCAAGAATAACGTGTAGAAAATGGAAAATGGTGAGCGAGAGGTAAAACATATAAAAAAGGTTGGTGCTTAAATTGATGCCTTCTGACAGTTTATCGTAATACTCAAATGTTTTGAGAATCAGAAAGCCAGCACCACCTGCTAATGCAGCATATAACCAAAAAATACAGCGTTTAACATCATCATGTTTAATAGCTTGGATGGCACGAACAACAAAGTAGCTGGAGGTAATGAGAAGGAGAGTATTTGCTGCACCAAGCTCGGTGCTGAGCGTTTGCTGGAATTTATTAAACATCTCCACATTCAGTGCTCGTACAACGGAGTAGGTGATAAATGCAATAAAGAATACAAATAATTCCATGAAGATAAACATCCAAATGGCAAAATCACCGGGCAATAGTGTGGGTTCTTGTTGGGTTTTGGATGTGTTCACAGTGACCTGTATTGATAAGATTAAGCCGCTTATCTTATAATGGTTGGGCAATTATTATCATTGATACTTGTCAATGGCGCTGTAGAGGCAGATTTAATTGTCGTTAAAAAGTAAAGGTAAGGTTATAATCAATAAGATATTAATAGCGTTCGGGTCTTATTGAATATCTTCGCCCTAACACTCATATAAGGAAATAAAATGAAATCAATTCAACTGAAAAAATTAGCAACAACCCTTCCTGTTTTTATCATGTTATTCACAATATTGACAAATATAGATGCAAAACCTATACGACACATACTCTACCCTGAAACTATAAAAATAGAGGGTATCGCTCAAAATCCTGAAGGAATTGAGTATAATAAAAAAAATATTACCTTTTTATTATCATCACTTAATGCAGGCCCTATCATTGAAGTAAATCTTGATGGGACTTTTAAACGCTTTACCAGTGGTGAAAAATTTCCCTTATCGACAGCAGGTCTTGAAATAGATTATAAAAGAGATAGACTTTTGGTAGCGGGCTTCAATGGCAAGGAATCCTTTGACAATAATCCTGCAACAAAAGGAACGGCTCAGTTAAGAATTTATAACTTGAAAACAGGCGTTATTGAAAAAGATATTAATTTATCTTCTGTCATACCTGATGCGAGTGCCTACTTTGCAAATGACATTGCGGTTGATGATAAGGGTAATGTTTATATATCAGATTGGTATGCGAAAGTTATTTATAAAGTGGATTTAGAAGGAAAAGTTACTCTTTTTTGGACGAATAATACAGGTGTATCGGGTGGGCCCAATGGGTTGGACTTTCATCCAAAGGGCTATTTACTGGTTTCATTACTGAATGTAAACGATAAATTTCTTTATTCAGATTACGGTTTGGTTAAAATTCCAGTCAATGACCCTAAATCAGCCAAGCTTGTAGAGTTTTCAGGTGCTGGTTATGCTGGTTTTGATGGAATGTTTATTAATAAGAAAGGAAATATTGTTGGTATCAGCAATAATGGAAAAATGCCCGGTGGAAATATTTTCATAGAATTATTAGGTGCTAATGACTGGAAGTCAGCGACAGTGATCAATTTTAAAGAGATAACAGCAAGTACAACGGTAGCAGTAACGCCGAACAATAAGCATTATGTCATTAATCAGGATTTTTCAAATGACTCACAAAAAACTTGGACAATAGAACAAGTCAAATTTTAGGTTCTAAAATCAGCCGTTCCCGTTGCCTCGATGAAGCACATTACCGAAGGCTCTAATTTTGCCTTTTTTTAGAAGAATGATGTAGCATCAACCTTCAGCCAAAATCTAACGGAACTGTTGGTTGCAATATTTCATTATTTAAGTACCTATTTTTCGGTATGTTGCAATATCCAAGCAATTTTCTTCCTCCTGATTGATCAATCAGGAGGTTTTCATTCGTATCTTTCTCTATTGTTATCAATATGCAAACACATTCATTGATTCACCTGAGGAAACTATAGTGGAAACCGTTTATTTATTTATAACAGAAATTCTTATTGGCTTAACGTTAAGTGGTATTAGCTTATTAATTTTGTCTAAACCATTGGTTAACATATTAGATGACCTCTGTCCTACAAGAAAACAAGCGGAATTTTGGCTCGCTTATACCCGTATTATGCTTTGTATTTCACCTTTATTGTTGATTCTTATTATTGAAGGATTTGTAAAAAGTGATGATTTACTGGTTCATGTTCGAGTAGCACTATTAGCAGGGCTAGGTGGTCTATTACTCGGTATGCTTATTGTTGGTCAGCGTGTCTATATCCCTGTATCACAACGTTGTGATATTCCGCAAAATGCGGGTATTGGAAAATAGTAGCATCTCCTGCTGAGCTATTATTCATTCATTAAGTTACTCAATTAGGGCTAAAGAGACATTAGCCCTAATCTGGTTTTATTCTAGCAATAGTCCCCGTTACTTCTGTGAACCGCATTACAGAAGGTTCTAAAATGTTGTGATTTTTGCTTTTTAGAAGGATGGCGTAGCATCAAGCTAGGCAAAATCTAACGGAAACTACTATCGTTTTAGCTAGCAATATTGGGAAGAAAAGAAATATCAACATGGTATTTCTTTGGGTTATCTTTTCCTATTAGAACGGTTATTTCTTCTCTATTGATATGTCCATTGGGGTTAAACCAAATATTTTCACTATGAAAAACATGTAATTCACCCGTAGTAGGATTTCTCCATTGAGCATAAACTTGGTAGGGACTTCTCCCATTGACCTTAAGTGAAGTATTACGTTCTACACTCTGAAATTTGGCTTTAATGGGTCTGCCATGTTTCTTCAAATACTTTATTTTCCTTGTGTTTATTATTCCAGATAATAGTATTGAAAAGCCTATTATAAAAAATACAGCACCAAGTCCACCAACAATGCTAGCCCCACCCCATAATGAAAAGAAACCCTTAATTCTAGCTTTCTCAGGAGAAGATGGTGAATAAAGAATTTTAATGACTTCACCTCTAGAATAACTGGGAGGATTTCTTCCTGTTGATGAAGTGAACTCAATTAACTTCCCCTCTTTAGTCTTAAACTCAACCACAGGGCGATAGACTATTGAATCCCTAGAATTTGAACGAATAAGCTGTGTCACTGTTCCATTCGTAGTGATGGCAGTTTTCAGAAAATTTTGTGTGTTGGTATAGAGAAAAAACGCACCTAATAACATCGCAAGACCAACGATTGAAAATATATATTTTATGATATTCATGGTTTTGATACTTTCCTTTTTAATTTACGTCATATTAATTGACATTTTTATAATTATTTGTATTTAGTTGTTTGTATTGATATTTTCAACGATTTTAAGTCTGTCTTTTAACCCTTAACCTTAACTAATCTTATAGAGAAAAGATAAATAGCTTATCAAAAAATAAGTCATAAAGTTGTGGTGATAAAAAGGATTTGATGCTTCAATTATTCTTATTTTAATACTATAGCCGTACTAATATCATCCATATTAATACTATAATTGCATTAAGATGGATGATGTTAAGGATAAAGTATGTTTAAGCCCAAGGCATTTCTGCACAAAATATTATGAATGCTGATTTGGAATTAGTTATTGACTCCAAACGAAGTGATAGAAATAACATTAGATTCCTGTTCAAATGCTTTAAACGACAAAATATCAACATCTAAAATCTGATTCAACAAAGAATAATCCACATGTAACTCATTAAGTAAGTCATTAACATTTTTACTATAAAATTTCATATAGTTCTGAATCGCATCAGGAATTAACTCTGATTTTTCAAAAGCAATGAGGTAGTCATCTTTTTCCTTTTTAGCCTCATATTTCTTTAGAGTCGTTGTATGTCCCTTGTATTTTGACTCAGTTAATAGACCTAACTGTCTGGCTCGATACAATAATGCTGCTTTGCTAGTACCCCAGCGTTTTTTCAAGGCAGAAAGTGCTTTCCAATTCATTCTATCACCCACAGGAAATTCTTTAGCAAAGGAGCTTCGGGGTAATAAGAAGGCACTAGCAAAACGGTTTGCCTCCATTTCTGTTTTCTTGCAGCCAGTTAAAATATCCTCATGCATAATAATATGCCCTAGTTCATGAGCAATATCAAAACGTAGGCGACTAGAGCTATTTTTTGCATCATTACGCACAATGACAGGGCGCTTAATCACACTGGATAGCGCATCAACATCATGGGAAACGCCAGAAAAGGTTGTTGTAATCGCTCCAGCACATTCAACGACTTGCGTTATATTATCAATCGGACCTAAACCTAAGCCCCAATGTTTTCTGGTGTTCTCTGCAATTCGTTCAATATCCGCACTGGTTGAAAAATTATCTTCACTAGGAAAGTTGAGTTCTGGAAAATCGACATAATTGGAAAGCACATCAATTAAACGAATAAACAAGGCAACATTAGCTTTAGCATGAATTCTTGATGATTGTTTAGCCGCTCGGTTGCTTCGAAAATGAACACTAGTATCATCTAATATTCCTGTAGGAATGACATAAAAGAATTCATTTTTGACACGTAAACATTGGGCTAATGTTCCCAGCTGTTCAGTGGTTGGATTTCGAGAGCCTGTTTCTAATTGGTGAATATATTGTCTGGAAGTCCCTATTGTATTAGCAACTTCAGCTAAAGTGAGACCATTCAAAAGGCGAGCTAATTTAAGGCTATGACCAAAAAAGTCATGCCCGTTGAATTTAGAATAATGCATTATTTATCGTTACTGGTCTTACGCTTAGCAGGCGTATTGGGCAAAGTTGTTTTAGCAGGTTTTGTCTTGACCACTTCAGCTTGATTATTATCAGTAGAAACCAGATAAGGTATTTGATGATTAGAAAGATTCCATGTACAGCAAGGTTTTTTTAGTAAATTTCGACCAACAAAAGATACCTCATAATCTCTAACCTCATCTTCTATATTTTGGGTCACATTAATATAAAATCGCCATGTTGTCGGCTTGTTGTGATCAATATTAGGATAATCTAAATCTAATTCCATCTGAAAAGGTTCATTTCCTAAGCGAGCAAATTGTGCGGCTTCGGTTTCAGAAACTTCTAAAGCCGCCTTCTTTTTTGGAAATAAATAATCATCGTTGGTAAAGCGAAAAGGTACATTATCAATCGTCATAACGAGTCGGTTACTCGCATCAATAATCTCTAGCCAATCATATTCATAGGACATTTCAATAAGACAATTTTTTTGTCGATCAAAACGGGTACAGCCAATGGAGTAGCCCGAATCATAAATAGACTGTAAATCATCATCTGTTTCATAACATTGTTCTAATAAAGCATTACCAATAATAGCAAGGCGCTCATCGGTAAAGCTAGAGACGTGATTTGACGGAATATTATTATTTATCATGCAGATGAACCCACGTTGCTATTAGATTTTCTATTAGAAAACAGTCTAAGACCTCTGCACGATTATGGAATAATAATAATATTTGTCAAGCAAATAATGGTAAAATATTAAATTTTGTCAAGCACTCTAGCAGGTGCTACTTTATTGTTCACTTTAGGCATTTCCTTGATATAAACATCTTGCTTAGCATAAGGAATTTCAATGCCTTCTTTCATGAATTGGTTATAAATTATCGTGCTAATTCTATCAGTTACACGCCCACGAAGCTCAGGGTTATCCACCCAACAAAGTAGCTCATGGTCAAGGCTAGAGCCTCCAAAATGACGGAAGCGTATACGTGGCTCAGGTGTTTTACAAATACCTTCACATTCCTTGGCAAGCCTGACGAGTAATTCTCGTGAATAGTTAATATCAGAGCCATAAGCGAGACCAACTTTAATGCGTAATCTAAATTTACTGTGAGGTCCACCCGTTTGATTGATAATTTTACTATTCCCAACAATAGAATTAGGAACAGTAATTTCAACATCATCACGAGTGAGGAAGCGGGTACTACGAATACCAATATGAGTGACTTTTCCACGTTGGCTATCGCCTAATACAACATAATCGCCAATTTTATAAGGGGTGTCAGCAAGAATAAATACACCTGAGAAAAGGTTAGCCAGTGTATCTTTTGCAGCAAAACCAACAGCGATACCAACGATACCCGCAGAGGCTAACCATGCTGTCATGTCAATTCCCCAAATGCGGAAAGTGATATAAATAGCGATAGCAATGATAAGCACTCGGACAAGATTATCAAATAAAGGCAAAGTTTGCGGACGAATAAAGCGTCCTTTATGACTGAGCCATGCAAGCTGTTTAAGAATAATCTTAGAAATATTGATGAGCGCCAGTGTCCAAACAATGACTCCGATGGTTTGTAGACCATGAAGTGCCATGGTAGTGGCTTTATTCGACAGTGGCATGACTTTAATTGCGGTAGAAAATCCTGTAATAACCAGAGAGTAGTAGATAGGAGGACGCGCAATGATTAGTAGTTTATCATCTAGGTAAGTTGTTGTTTTTCTAGTTAAGAATCCTAGTATTGTGACAATAATCCAAGAGAGTAAGGAGGCAAGAAAAAATGTGGTTAAAAAAAGTATGCCGCTTTGTAACCAAGGCTCGCCATTAAAGCTGGTTTTAATCAAGAGGATTAGATTATCTAAGTTAATACTGGTAAGAAATTCTTGTATCTTTTCCATTGGGGTTACCTTGAGATTATTATCTAAGTTGGGATTATGAAGCAATAAGGGTCGTTAGCTCAAGTGTGAATTAAGCACTAAATAATAACCAATCCATGACCTGAAGTTCAAAATATAAGGAAGACCTTAACTTTTCAACCACCTTGAGAACAGACTATGGACTGTCAATAGCAATTAATAACAATCTATCTGTATGCAAATATTATGAAAAAACTGATGGTGAGGAACTTACAAATGAAGAAGTTATTAGTCAGTGTAAAAACACATCACTAATCATTTCTAGGGGAATTTGTTTAAAGCTGTAGTTCAAAGCTCCATAGCCTTAATAAAACTGGCTGTTGTTGAGTGTTAGGCATCCTCCAAGCAAATATTGTGGAGTATCTGAATAAAAAGACTACAATATATACAATATTGCCTATTATTTGGCAGTCCTGTTAAATGCTGATAATACATAGAGATAAAGGAGAGTTTGTAATGAAAACATTAGGTATCGTTATCTTTAGTTTTATACTGGGAGCGGTAATAGCATCTTTTTTTGCATTAAAGCTGTTTCTTCCATATGAAAAAAAGGTACTTGAGGCGCAAATAGTTACTGAGTTGGGGTACATACACATTGCTGAACAAGGTGACTTACCAAAGTTGCTAGACACACTAAAAGCTAGTAACGGTTGCAGTGGAGAAAGATATAGAGAACTACCGAATAAAATGCCATTACTTTACCCTGAACTTTTACAGCGAGTATTGAAACAAACAGAAGACAATGTAATAACAAATAATGGTTGTAATAATTGGAGTAAAATCAACCTAAGTTACTAAAAATAGACCTTACTTAATAGTGTTGTATGATGGCACTAACAAGAACTTTGTGTGGTTGGTTAATTCAACGTTTGGTAGGGTAAAACCTGCATTTCAGCATGAATATCCAAACTAAACTCCACCTTATTGTTGCTGCCATGTTTTTTTGGAGTAAGTTAAGAACCCGCTCTTAATTCATTAATTCACATTAAAGTAGCTCTAGCTATCAGAGTTATAAAGCAAGATAGTTGTAATCTCTTAATGACATAAAATCAAGGCTTTAGACTTAAATTGTCATTAATTTATTTTATATCTGTTATAAGATAGGGGCTGTTGGCGAAGAAGCCGTAGATAGAGGAATATATATGAATAAACAATTAACTAAAATATTGCTAATGATTTTTGGGGTATCTGTTACATTTCCTTCTTTTTGTGATGTTAAACATACAATGCATATAGCTCAGAATAAGGCTGACAAAAAACTTAACAAAGAAATTATAAAGTTTAATAAATCTTCAGGTAAAGCTATTAAAGCAGAAGTGCCAAAGGATTGTTTTGATTCTAATGAAATTTATTTTCCAATAGCTAATTTAGCTAACTATGATTACAATCTAAATAATAATAGCTATAAACAAGCTACATTGATTATTAAAGATAAAAGTGGATATATAAAATCTGATTTTAATGCTGACCTGTATAATGATTATATATTTATAGAAATAGATAAAGGCACTAAGAAAGCTAGGTTGGTATCATGTATTTCCCATTCCGCAACATCTTGGTCTAGAGATCAAATATTTACTATTATTAGTTCAAATGGATTGAAGGCTAATCATTTTAATTTGGCCATTAGATTAGTTAAAGAACAATCAAAAAATATACTAGAAATTAAATTTTCAAATGTCATTTCTCAGGATGAATTTCTTAAAAAGAACTATCAGTATACTGGTAATATATTTATTCTAAAGTCCACTCACTATGAATATCATGACCCTGATGAAACAACAGTTGATCGTTATGGGGATAATAACTTTATCAGTCGATTATTCACTAGAAGAGAAGATCGCTATGATCATAGTCCTGATAAAAACACGGGTGAAAATAGTTCAAAAGCCATAAAAGGTAAAATTCATTTCTCGCGTCAATCAATCTCAATGGGTAGTAAGTTAGATCTATTGATTAATATTAAGTCAGAGAGTAATGCAAATAGTATCATAAGCTTAGTGGGCAAGCTCAATCAAGTGAGATGCAAAATAAAGATATTATGCTTTGAAATAACTGAAATAAAACCTTCAAGATTCCTATGAAAATATTAACTCAGTTGATAGATTCCTGACGATTGAAGTCTAAAGCCTTGATTCTCTGTTGCTAAGAGATTGTAACTCTCTTGCTTTATAACTAAAACGGGATGGTTGGCAAAGTACGTTCATATCAAGGATTAATGGTTCATCGGTTTGGATGTTTTGCGACTACCATGTTTTTTGGAGTAAGTTAAGAACCTGCTCTTAATTCACATTCAAGTGAGTCAATAGTAAAATAAGCTTAAATTCTGAGCAAACCACCTAAAATATTATAATGTCTATGTTTTTTCTCATTATTTCATTTATACTGAAAAATGTATCTGACCCTATATGTTGAGCTTGTCGAAGGATTACTGCTTTACCTAATAGGTTTTAGTATCATCTATTATTTTAAGTTTCCTTAGCATTATGAGCTTGTGCTGAGGGCAGGGGACAATATTTTATATGATAAGAATTCTAGTAATATTTTCAATGTTTTCTCTGTTATTACTAACAGGATGCTCGACGGTTAAGCGAGAACAAAAGATTCCAGAAGCAACATCATTACCAGAGGCCGGTGAGAGCCTACCCGCCCCGATTCAACCCACAGAGAATCGACCAATACCAGTACCACTTCCGCAACCCCAGCCTCAACCAAGACCTGCTGTTATTGCACCCATCGTTAATGCTGGACCTGATGCGGCTGAGATGACACGAGTTGGGCAAAAGATTTTTCAAAATGAAACGGGTGGACGGAGAGATCGTTTAGTTCATTGGAATCATGGCGAGGATTTTGCTGCTATGGGAATTGGTCATTTTACATGGTATCCCGCAGGTAGACGACAACGTTTTGGCAATACTTTTCCTGCTTTAATTAACTTTATGATCAGTCGTGGCGCACAACCACCCCCTTGGGTTCGTTTAGCTATTTCCCGTGGAGCACCTTGGTATACCAAGCAAGAAATGGAAGCGGTTAAAGGAACGGTTGAAGTGCGGCAACTCATCAACTATTTGTATGCAACTCGTGGCTTACAGGCAGAGTATATTATGGCGCGTAGTAAGCGTGCTATGCAGAAATTTGTTAATACGACGCCTGCCCATTTAAAAGAACGTGTTGCATGGAATATTAATTCACTAGCCGAAACACGTGGAGGCTGGTATCCATTAATTGATTATGTCAATTTCAAAGGAGAAGGACTTAATCGTCATGGTGGCTACAATGGTCAAAACTGGGGAATGTTGCAGGTGTTAGAAATGATGCAACCTTCTCAGCCAGGACGCGGTGCATTGGCTGCTTTTGCTGATGCTGCTTATACCGTATTGGCTCGTCGGGTGAGAAATTCACCACCTAAAGCAAAGGAAGGACGTTGGTTACCTGGTTGGACAAATCGTGTTAATACCTATCGTGGCGGTTGATGCCATCACGTTTATCAGAATTATACCAATAGCTTGGCTAGCTTTGGCATAATAAAAGGCTGTAAATATTTTAGAATCCCACTTTATATTTATAGCCTTAAAAACGTTATCTCCTATTTAATACCAGATTCTGCGCGTGAATTTTAACACCTTATCGACCATTAATTTTACAGGGTAGGAAAATTTTAGTTCATTATTGGTAGTCAATAGAGAGACCGTTAACACAAATAATAATAATAAAAAGAGAGTGTCATTATGTTTAAAAGTACAGTAACCGCCTTCATTGCGGGTGCGCTACTTTCATCCGTAGCCTATGCTGATAGGATGTCTTATTTTTCTCGTTATCAACAAGAAGAAGCTGCCGCCACTTCGTGGAGCAATAATTTTAAATTGAGTGGTAAAAAGCCTGCTTCTAATCGTATTACTTCTGCAGGTTACAACCCTGCTTATGCACCTGTTGTACGTCGTGTCAGTACTTCACCAAGTGACTTCCCCGATGTATCACGTCCTCTTAGGAAAGCAGGTACTGATAAGCAGTGTCGGGTACTAAGCCAATTGGGATCAATGTGTTTTCAGCGCCAACAAAAACTTCGTGAAGGCATTAGTAGCCAGATTAGATTTTTAGAGCGATACCCTAGAAACAAACATTTTGCACAAAAAGGTTTGAATGTGGGTCGTCAGGAATTAATAACCGCAGCACAAGGCGTTTTATCGTGGCTGGATAATTCAAAAAACCTTATGAATCACTTTGATTTAATACAGTTTTCTGACAAGATTAAATTCACAGGTTATTATACTCCTGAGTTAGTGGCAAGTTTTGAGCGTACTGAGCGTTTTCGTTATCCTATTTATAAAAAGCCAAATGCAATGTTATTAAGTATGTCGCGTCAGCGGATTAATGAAGGAGCACTGGAAGGTAGTGATTTAGAGATTGCATGGGTGGATGATCCGATTGCTTTGTTTTATATTCACATGCAGGGTTCAGGAGTACTGAATTTTGTCACTGGTGAACGTAAAGTAATGAAGTTTTCAGCCGCAAATACCTTGTCATTTAAAAGTATTGCCACTTATATGCAACGACAAGGTTATCTTAATGCTGACTTATCACGTCGAGCGATTACTCAATTTCTACAATTAAATCCCCATCTATTAGAAGAAGTGTTGGCTGCAAATCCTCGTTATATCTATTTTTCACTGGATGATAAAATGCCTGCTAGTGCATCAGGATTACCACTGATTGCTGGTCATACCGTAGCGGTCGATACAACGTTTATTCCTTTTGGAGCGGTCTTATTAGCAGAGACACCAGAGTTTGATAGTCGTGGTGAGATTGCAGGTTATGCATGGCGCTTACTACTACCACAGGACAGAGGGAGTGCTATTAAGGGACAAGCACGGATAGATATTTATATGGGAGTTGGTGAGCGAGCTAAGCGAAAAGCCAATTTAGTGACAGGAATACACCGTACTTTTTTATTATTAAAGAAAGATCTACCCTTGTCACCACAGTGGATTAACTCTGAAGCGGGTTAAGTATGAAGGGCTTTTGTTTCAGATGGATCTTTTCAGCATATAATCATGCGATACAGTCATCAGAAAAGATTTAATTTGAAGCAAAATAGCCCGTTAGCGTTGGATGTTATTAAATTCATTTCCTCTTACTGAGGTTTTGATGCTTCTAAAGCCTCTTGTTGGGCAATAATGTTTTTTAACATAAGCTCTAATTGTGTACGTTGTTGAGCTAACTGCCTTTTCATTTGTTGATAATGAAGTAAGTTTGGACTGATTGTAATTCCTTGGTTATTAGCAGGATAGTTACCCCAAGGATTATTAGTCGCTTGGGGGTTTTCTATCGTCTCTTCAGTGGGAGCAGGACTTTTCATTGTCTCTGAACTCCAACCATTCCACCATTCAGCTGAGCTGGTAGTGGATAGTGTTAACGAGATGAGTAGCATCATCAGATATTTCATGTTTACCTTGAATGGTTAAGCCTGTTTTTAGACGGTTATCTTGATTATAGGACGTTTATCTCTGTGTCTTTGAGTTAAGATTTACCAGTGACCTTATTGGCTTTTTATCATCAGGTTAATCTGGGATTCCCACTAAAACAACTGACTAAAACACTCAACTGCCTGAAAATTTTCATTGTTACTTGCTGCTTGCTGTGAATCAGGCTGGGCAATCGATAGTAAGTGGGCAAGATTATATTGTTTAGCACATTGCAATACATCAAGGTTATCATCAATAAATAGGCTATATTTTTTATCAAAAGCATGATGCTCATAGAGACGTTGCCAAAATCCTTCTTGCTCTTTCGCTAAGCGAATATCATGGGCTGAAATAATACGGTCAAAATAGGGTGCTAATTTTGCATAAGAAAACTTGAGCTTGATCGTTTTATGATGCGCATTGGTTAATAAAATCACTTCACAGGAACGTTTATTCAGCTCTCTAAGAAAAGACTCAACTTTACCTCTTAGCTTTATTTTATGAGCAACCTCATGTTTTAATGCAATGATATCCATTTGTAGTTGCTCTTGCCAATGGTCAATACAATACCAATTTAACTGACCCTTATAATGCTCATAAAGCTGGGTGAGATTATGTTTTGCTTCTTTTTGGCTGAGTTGATGATGCTTGGCATAACGCTTCGGCATATGTTCTAGCCAAAAATAATTATCAAAATGTAAATCCAGCAAGGTGCCATCCATATCAAGAAAAACAGTCTGTATATTGTCCCAGTCTAGTGAGATTGGTGTTAATGTGCTCATTAAAAGTCCTCTATTTAGAGGTAAATAATAACAATTTATGTCATCGGTCAAAAGGAATATACAGAATGAAAATGAATAAGACTTTATTCACTGATATTGAAAAAATTGCACAACAAGCAGGTAAAATAATCATGCAGATTTATCAGCAAGGTTTTTCTGTGCAAATAAAGTCGGATGATTCTCCTGTTACTGAGGCTGACTTGAAAGCCAATGATTTTATTATTACTGCCCTAGAAAAACTATCTGATTATCCTATCTTAAGTGAGGAATTAGCATTAGCAGATTATGAGACGCGTCGTCGCTGGGATACTTATTGGTTAATTGACCCTCTTGATGGGACTAAATCTTTTGTTAACCGCACCGATGAGTTTACGGTTAATATTGCACTCATTTGTCATCATAAGCCTGTTCTGGGGGTTGTTTATGTTCCCACTACAGGGCAGAGCTATTGCGCTCAAGAGGGTATCGGGGCATTTCAGCGTTCTGAGAGTGGTCGATTGGCAGCCATTCAGTGCCGTCCTGTACATTCAGTGCCTAGTATCTTAGGAAGCTTTACCGCAGGGAAGCGTTTAGAAGCCTTCTTACAAGGGGTAGGAGAGCATCATTATCAAGGCATGCACAGCTCATTAAAAATCTGCTTAGTGGCAGCAGGTGAGGCGGATGTTTATCCTCGTTTATGGCCAACATCAGAATGGGATACCGCAGCAGCACATGCTATTTTGAATGAAGCGGGTGGACGTTTGGTGACCATTGATAATGAAACCTTGGCGTATAATAAGAAAGAATCCTTGTTGAATCCTGAATTTCTTGCTTATGGTGATGCTGCTGTTAATTGGTGTGGCTTTGTTCCTCCCAAGTGACGGGAAGCACTTATTTAGCATCTCAACTTTAAATTTTTAAGGAAAACAATGGCGAATAAAAATGTATCCATTATTCCTCGCCAATTAAAGGCGTTTGGTTACTCTTGGCAAGGCATTAAAGCAGCTTATGCTGGTGAGCAGGCTTTTAGAGAAGAGGCTTTTGTCTTACTCGTTGCTATCCCTCTGGCTTTTTGGCTAGGAGATAATGCCTTAGAATATGTGCTATTGATTGGTAGTCTATTGTGGGTGATGACGGTTGAGCTATTGAACTCAGCCATCGAAGCGGTGGTTGACCGTTTTGGTGGAGAGATTCATGAGCTATCAGGTAAGGCTAAAGATATGGGGTCTGCTGCTGTATTGCTTGCGATTATTTGTACTATTGCTTTATGGTTAGTTATATTATTTAACTAATATCGGCTTAGGTATCTGTTTTGATTTAAGCTCTTTGGGCTCTTTAATGCTGTAATATTGCTGTTTTACTTCTTCATGGGCTATTTGTGTTTCATTAAGAAACTGCTTGCTAGCTTCTTTTATTTGCTGAATTAAGTGAACATGGTTTACACTTTTCCTCACCTTAGGTATTGGTACTAAATAGGCTGATTCTAATGCGTATAATAATTGTGTCCAGCGCCGATATGCCTTTATTTCTGTTAATTTCCATGCTTTAAGCGCCCGCCTAAATGATTGTTTCAACTCATCTGTTTCCTCAGTTACAATAAGGTTTTTCAATGTTTGTTTGTTTTTTTGTATGCTCAGAATCTCAGCAGAAATAGTCTTTATTTTTTTCTCTAGCTTGGGGTCTAAGGTCATTGCATAGCGTTGCAGTATTTGGATATTTTGGATATTTTTATTTGAAAATTTAGCTTCTTTTGGTGGTGGTGGGCTATTTATTTCTTTACGTTGTTGCTTTGCAAGCTGTTCACGACTAAATTTGAGTTGATTATTGATGAGTTGAATCATTTTTAGTCGTTGCTTTAGGCGTTGTTGATGAAGATCCCCCGCTTCTTTAAGTAATATATCACATTCATTTTTAAACTTACTTTTAACCACATCACTGGTTTGAGTCGCGTTTATTTGTTTGTATGCATTACTTGAATATAATAATATTTTATTTATAAATTGAGTGATTAGTGCTTTTTCTTCTTGCTGGAGCACAATAAGAGAGCCTAAGTACTCTTGATGATTAGGGTGCAACTTTTGTTGATTGATAGTATTGGTAATCGTCTTAGAGATAGGTGTTTGTTGGTTTTGTAATCGTTTCTTTTCTTTAGCAAGTGCTGGGTGAATTTTCTCTAAAAATAGGTTAATGTCTTTCTGATTTTCATTATTGGGTTTTTTTATCTCTTCTTGCATTATTACCCCCACCTGCTTCAGCTTAGTGGGCTTATGAAGTTCAGTCTTCTGTTCCATCAAGTGAAACATAATGAAAGCGATGATAGAGAAACTAGTGGCAAGAGAAATAAATAACCAAAGTGCTTTACTTTCTTTTGTCTTACTTTTTAAAGTAGCAGGGTTGCGAAAGTACAAAATAATGCCTGCCCAACTAGCAATCAGAGCAGTAAAGAAAAGAATTTGTAACAGACTAATAAAAGTAGACATTATAAGTTTTTTGCCAAATTATTGATATATTGTACGCGCTTTGTATTAGAGTAAAAATGAGTATTTTGAGACTATTTTTAACGCGACCATCATGAAAATTCAAGCTCTTACAAAGCTTTCATTATAAGAATTATAGCAATAGTTTAACAGTGATGTACTAAACACATCTCTTATCGTACTCAAAGGGCACATCATATTGTTCACATAAGACTGAAAGCTTATCGACAGTATTTTTATCCAGTGAAATTCCTTGCTCTTGGCTTTTCTGATAGTGATCCCAACGAATTTGCCCAGGATAAAGCACAGGGTTTTCAGGGTCAGAAGAGGAGGACTTGATGCTTGTTAAGAAGTCTTCAATGCGTTGATAATAATCTTCAATATCAATAAAAGAAGCAATATCTAAGGCAATAAAGAAGTGACCATTATTACCACTTTGGTTATGATCATTCACCATTGACTTTACACCCTCTGAGAAGCCAGCCCCTGTTAATACACCACTGAGTATATCAACAAAAAGTGATAAACCAAATCCTTTAGCCCCTCCAAAAGGTAATAATGCACCTACCTGTAATGGATCTGTTGTAGGTTTTCCTTTGGCATCAATGGCAATATTGGAATCGATTGAATGACCTTGTTCTGCTGCCTTGGTGATTGATGATCCTGCACTACTAGCAGTCGACATATCGAGGAGTAAATGCTGACCATTTTTACGTGGTGCAGAAAATGCAAAAGGATTTGTTCCTAATACCCGTTTAATCCCACCATAAGCGGCGACCTTTGGAACCGAGTTACTTAAGGCAATACCAATCATTCCTGCTTGAGAGGCTTGATTAATATAATACGCACCTGCACCAAAAAAATTACTATCATGAACTCCCACAGCACCCACACCATTTTTATGCGCAAGATCAATCGCTACTTCCATGGCTTGATGAGCAATATAATGCCCTGATCCCTTGTGTGCATTAAGAATACCAATCGCTGATTTGACCTGTGAGAATTCAGCATGACAAGGAGAATTAATCAACCCTGAAGCAAAGCGCTTAGTTAATAGAGGTAAGCGCCAAACACCTTGGTTATAACGACCAATCTGGTCGCACCATGTTAAGATAGAGCTAATGATTTTAGCTTCATTAGGGGCGCAACCACTAGCAACGAGTAAGGCGTTAGTCGTGTTATCTAAGTGTTCCTTTTTGAATGGATAGGTCATGATTTTTCTCAGAGTGATTTTTCTTATTTTTTAGACTATTTAACTTACCATACAATAAATTTCGCCATTCATAGAGGTAAGGAGCAGGATCATTCCACATAAAGAAAGGATAAGCTTTTCTTTGAGTGATGATACTTTTAATCCATTGTTTCAAGTTAATTAAGCCTTTAGCACGTAATTCCTTGTAGGCCATATAATCTTGTACGGGATACCAATAAGAAAGCTTACCCTTTTGTTTGAGGTTAGGTATTTCTTGCTGACAAAGGTGGCAATAAATACTAAGAGCAATATCCATATTGCCAGCAACAAGCAAGGGATGCCCTGCGGTAAAACGTGTATTGGTTTCTATAATTTTATACTGCCCATCACGTTGATCTTTTTTAAACTCAATATTGCCATTTCCTGTAAAGCTAATCGATTGAAAGAAGCGTTTACCTAATTCAGCCGTTTCTGGTAACCACTCGGATTGATGAAAAGATCCACCACCCTGATTCATTGGGAAGCGTCGTATAATCTTCTTTGTATAATGAAATAAGGGTTTCGATTCAGCCGTATGATAGGTGTAATAGCTTGATAACAAACTATCAGGGCCTGGTATTTTCTCACAAATCATAAACTCAAGATTAGCATCTAAAATACGTTTTGCTTGACGGATTAACTCAGAAAAATTTTCAGCATCTAGAAACTTCTGTGCAGGGAAAGCCCGTTGAAATAGGTGTGAAAAAGTCGGTTTGAGAATAACAGGAAAAATATACTCTTTCTCATGTTGTTGTACATCAGCTAGTGTCTCCACTTCCCAAAAATTGGGTGTTGCAATTCCCACTTTTCTGGCTAACTCTAGTGTACTTTTCTTGTCTAATAATTGTCGATGGAGATTTGTATTGAAGTCATCAAGAATATAGTTTTTTTCTTTTAGTGCTGCGTGATGTTGGTATAAAAATTCAATGGAATCATCATCACAAGCAAAAATAATATTATGAGAAAGATCGGGGTCAGGATGGGTTAATAGATGATTTTTCCAATAATCTGCTTGTGCCATTGAGCTAGGAATGGGGAGCTTTTTAGCCACATAGCGCGAACGTAAAGCGTGGGCTTTTTCATTAGCACAGACATTCACAGTAATCCCTTTTTTACCCAAGCTACGAACAATGGCGAGTGTATTTTCTCGTCCACCTAAAATCAGCAAAGGAATGGATGTATTCATCTTATCCATGATTAGCCTGCCTTAGAGATTGGAAGGTCAATATGGCAGCCTGATTCGGCAAGTTCCTGATCAACCCAGTCATTGGAGAAGATGCCTTTTTTCACGTTAGCGATATATTTAACAAGGCTGCTTTGCTGTTGATAAGCGCGTTTTAGAAGATCGTTAGCAATCTCTTTCTGAATAACAATAACGCCATCAGTATCACCCATGACAATATCACCAGGATTAACCACAATACCACCACAGGAAACGGGATAGTTGATTTCACCAGGCCCACGATGTAGAGGTCCTATAGGTGTTGTACCACGCGCAAAGACAGGAATACCGATTTCTCTAATACCTTCAACATCACGGATTAAACCATCAACAATAAAGCCAGCAACACCTCGGTGGTGGGCTTTTTGTGAGATCAGATCACCCAATACTGCATTCATGGGGCTACTACTTGCATCAATCACAATAACATCATCAGGTTGAGCAATATCAAGTGCCTTATGCACCATTAAATTATCACCAGGAAAGACTTTAACAGTGACAGCAGAACCTAGAATAGTCTTGTCATTTACCTGATTTTTTATTTGCCAAGACATGGTGTAAAGACGGTTCATTAAATCAGAAATATCAGAAGTAAAAAAATGAGAAAACTGCTCAATAATTGTTTTATCCAGACGAATAATTTCACTTTGGATACGGAATCCTGGACCAGGGTTCAACATAGAAGATTTTGGTTTTTTTGACATAATGAATACACCCAGAGTTATCAATAAATACTATAGCTTTTAGTATAGTGTTTTTATTATTGAGCTTAAGGGTGGCGGTAAGATGAACACTACCTTTAGTCATATCAGGAACAAAGAAGGCAGAATGTTACCTTACTCTTTTCTACATAATTTGTCGCTATTCAAGAGAGTATAGTCCCCTATGAAACTTCATAAAATCAAGCAAATCACCACCCAGTTATATCATAAAGTTGATCCAGAAAAACGGCGAGAACGTCAGGCATTTGAAGACTTGCGACATCGTTATTATAATGATTTTTGGCAGAATGCTTGTTCGCAAATAGGTGCAGAAATAGAGCCTCTTGGTGATGGTTTTTTACGGATTACACGATCAAAACAATGGACAGTCGTGCGGCAATATAATGTGATGCTGGATAATCAACTGACCTTAAATATGGCGGGAAATAAAACAATCATGCAGGGTTTGTTGGAAACACTGGATTGCCCTGTACCGAAAACTTTTAATTTTACTATCGATGCACTGGATTCTGCTTTAGCTTATCAGCAACAGCGTAACAAGAAACTCGTTGTAAAGCCAAAAGGCGGAAGTGGAGGGCAAGGGGTAACCGTGAATATTGAGACAGCAGAACAACTGGTTAAAGCAATTAAAAATGCGGCATTGATTGATTCTGAGCTATTAATTGAAGATCATATTGAAGGGGCTTCGTTTCGTTTGCTTTATCTTCATGGGCAGTTTATTGATGCTGTTCGGCGTGATCCTCCTCTATTGATTGGTAATGGTAAGGATTCTATTAAACAGCTTATTCAACAGGAAAATATCCAGCGTTTACAATCTGAGCTTGTCACTGCACTCAGTCCATTAAAAATAACGGAGGAGTGTCGATTGAGTCTTGCACGACAACAGTTTAAATTAAGTGATGTTATGCCTCAGGGACGGGCTTTTGAAGTAATGAAAGTCGTCAATTGGAATGCAGCACCACAGAATCATATTGTTCGAGAGCAGGTGCATCCAGAAATTATTGCCATGGGGCAAAATGCGGTACAACAATTGCGAGTTGAGTTAGCAGGTGTTGATATTATGGCACAAGATATATCCTCTCCTTTAGATCAAAATAATGGAGTGATTAACGAAATTAATACCACACCAGGTTTGCATCATCATGATCTTGTGGCAGAGCGTGATCAGCGGATTCAAGTGGGCGCGCTATTACTGGAGACATTATTAAAGTGATTGTTTTGTCGGTTAACATGCTCATGGATAACCGTCACCATACTTTTTCGTCAATTGCTTCTTAAGTTTGTACAAAAAATTGTTCTTATACAAAGTTACTCATAAGGATAATATTGTATACAGTTAAGGTGACATTAAATAATTGAGAGCAAACTAATGATTAAAAGAATAGCATTATTAATACTGATAATAAGCCTGACGGCTTGTACACAAGAAACTCAAAATAAGTTTGGTCGTGGTCTGCAAAATTGGACAGGGACGGATGGTATTTTAGAGGTTTATGCTGGAGAGAAGCTAGTTAAGCGTTTTATGCAAATTGATAAACTTTCAACGGCTCAAGCAACCAGCTCTCAAGCTGAGCGTCCTTATCGTTATGGCTATGGTATTTATGATACTAATTTGAATGGTGTTGCGGATAAGGGTGAGAAGGAAGTGTATTTTGAATTTAGTGATTATTCAACGTTTTACATCTTTTATTCGAATCCTAAATAGAACCATTTTAATGACCTAGCTTGATGTTTTACAATGATATTATTTTGTTGCTATTTTAAATCTGATGGAATCAGGCTAAACTGACCCCATC
>JAGLEV010000063.1 GCA_023144895.1 Thiotrichaceae bacterium | reverse complement strand
CAACGGCTAAGCACCTCTGCAACAGCACCCTTTTTTTTGCATTATATTTCAATCACTTGCAATAGCAATATAATGAACCCCAAAGGGGTTACCAAAAAAACAGGCATTTTACTGTTTATTCTCACTTTTTAGACTCCTATCCTGTTGATTTACCAAGCTTTACGAGTGATTCTTTACCTAAAAACCACTAAACTATTGATTTTATAATGATTTTTGCCATTTATTGATGACTAAAATCACTCGTCAAATTCACCCGCAAAGCCTTTGATTTAAAAGGAATTATTGTTTTTCACTCTTATTGCAAAGTGCAGTATAACATACTTATTAGAATTAAATCACAACCGCTAAAGGAAACCTCGCTATTGCTTTATCTTCTACTGTTAAAGACTTTTTTCTACAAGCAGCACATAAATGATAAAAACGAATATCATCCTCTCCCTCAATTAATGGTTTTAATACATCTTTTAGTGCCTTTAATTCTGATGAGGTTTTAAAGCTAATCTCAAAAACAGAGTGTTGCACCCTCAAGCCTTCTTGCTCTAAAAGACGGCTGACAGAGCGGCGTTGTTTATCATCAGAAATATCATAACAAACTAAGTAAACATACATCGCTTTTTCTCATTATAATCGGAAGGCTTTAAATACCGAACCATGATCAACAAACGCCTTTAAAGAGAGCACTTGTTGTTGCATATGGTATAACCAGCTTTGAGCCTCAGTCTGCCCTCTTGCTTTTATTTTAGTATCAAATCGTTGCAATAATAGTGCTATATATTGACGTCGTGCGGAATCACTAATAAGACAAGCCCCCGCCACAGTATAGCTAAAATCATCCTGTTTAATCTCATGACGATTGATCAAACTAATCGCTGTACGTTCTATTAAATGTCGGAATGGCTCCATAAGATCAGAAGCCAATGCGGCATGTTTCCCCCGTGCCTGATGATAAAAGCCTTGCCAAGGTAATAAACCCACACCATGGATCAAACTTTCTGTATAAGCATATAATAGGGTATACCCCAACGAAAATAAAACATTCACAGGATCTCTTGGAGGGCGGCGGTTACGCCCTGAAAAATTATACTCAGGAGGTAATGATAAAGCCAAACATTGGTAATACTCTCGGGTAGCACTCCCTTCATGACCTAATAATGATGCTAGAGAATCAACCTTACCCATCACTTGTATTGCTTTATCTAAAACAGGGCTTCGGTATGCTTTACGACGCTGATAAAGGTGCTTTTTCATCTGCTGTAAGCGACTTTTTACAATCTCTTGCGCACAATATAATGCCTTTTCATTATCACTAAAAGTAGCGGTCTGCCGTAACCATGTTTGTTGATGTTGACTATTACGATTATGTGTCACTACACCTTGATAACGCCCTGATCGAGTCGCTAAATGAATATTCACATTATGGCGTAATGCGGCGTGCATTGCTTGTGTTGTTATTTGATGATTTCCGAACAGTATAATGGTTTGTAAACTTTTCCAAGGCAGTCGATACAAACGTTTATCGTCTCGATGTACTTGCATTTGTTTGTTATCAGTTGACATCACACTATACTCACCCGTTACCGCTAGTAATGTTCCTGTCTTATCTCGTTCTGCAACCTCAATACTCTGCTTATTAGCAAAGCATTTTAGTAAATCATCTAGTGACTGTGTTTGTGTTATTCGTTGAGGTTCTTTATCCGCTAAATGAGCAAGCCATGAATGAGCTGGGACAGAGACCTTATCTTGCTCTTTAGGATTTTTATTACTAACATCTAACACCATATCATTCATAAAGAGATAGCCTAAGTACTTAAAACCATCCTGCAGTGCCGTTATTTGTGTCTTATCAGGATGTAAAACAAAGCCATGCTCTTGTAATGATTGAATTGCAAGTTCTCCTGCTTTTTTAGCCTGTTGCGGATCTTTACAAAGCACAATAAAATCATCGGCAAAACGAATAAGGAAAAAGCCTGCTGCCTGCATATCGCTATCAAAATCATCTAACATTAGGTTCGCCATTAATGGGCTCAAAGGAGAACCTTGTGGCAAGCCATTATTACGCTCAATCGATTGCTTCTGAAAGACCACATCCGCCTGCATCCAAGCAATAATCCTTTCAACAATAGGATCGCCATAGTAGAGTGCACTGAGACGATCATATAATGCGTTAAGCGAAACACTATCAAAGAAATCTTTAATATCTGATTCATAAACCCAGCGATAACCTTCACGCCAAGCCGCTTGTATTTCATAACTAGCGGTAATGCGTGAGCGACCTTTACGAAAGCCATGACTATGACGGTACATTAATTGCTCTAGTGCAGGGCTGATAATTTGGCTAATGGCTCGCTGCATCACTCGATCATAAATAGGCGGCACTGCTAATGGTCGAACACCTCCATTGGATTTAGGAATAAGGTATCCCCGCAATGTAGGGATGGAATACTCCCCTTGTAAAAGCTGATCAAGATCCTGTTGTAGCTGTGCAATAGGAGCTTCGCTAGTTTGGATGTTCTTTGTATCATCTAAAGCCTCCTCTTCCAGTTCTGTCAATTCTTGCGGCTCACCCCGACCACTCATTACATGCCGCCATGCGCTGCTAAGATTTTCCTCTTTTTGCGCCCGCATAATAACCGAGCTTGCAGCCATTGCGTGACGATAGCTAAATAAGCCTTCTTCGGTTTGTAATTGATAACGCCCCCAGCCAAAACTTGCACGCTGACCAATACCTATATATTGCCCCAGTATTAATAATTGCCACCATGTGGTGTTCAGTTGTGTACTCAAGTCTAAGGTAAAACGACCACTCACACCTCCCATCACATTATGTTTACCCTTAGCATTTGTATACTCGCAATCCATCCAGAATAGATGTTGATCTAATAGAGGAAAATCAGGTGGATAGGAGGGTTCTGTTTGGCAAGATTCACGACGACGAATAAGGTCTGCTAAGCTGTTATGAATGCGTTGTAATAATAAATGACCTGTTAATTCATTCTGATTCCGAATATAACGAACCTCACCCTTAAGGTTTTTTCGCTGATCCTGTGCTTTTAATAACCGTGCTGGTGCCAAAAAACGCCAATGAATACATTGTTTTAATCGCCAAATAGCCACTTCATTATTTAGATCGGTTAGCCCATAGTGACTTATTTCTGCAAACTGATGAATACTCTGTTCAGACAGTGCATCCTGCATTTGTACAAACTTCCAATGAGAACTAAAAGGTAACGCCTTTCCTTGCTTTGGCGTACTACGGGGAAGCTGTTGTAATTTAATAAAAAGGTGCTCTAATATTTGTGTATCACCACCAAAACCTAAGAGCATAAAACGATAATAATCTCCTGCCTGATAAGCAATATGCCCCGACTCTGGCGTATCAATCCGAATAAATTGATCAAAATGCTCAGGTGATCCTGCGAGAAAACGTAAAAATGCAGAGAGTGCAGGCTGATGAAATAAACGCGGCTTTACAGTACGAGTGAACTGCAAAGTAACAATAATAGAACGAATTGGCAGCAACGACTCTAGTGGCAGGCTATGATCTTGAACGAGCATAATTTATTTAAACAGAAGGACTTAAGGAAACTTTAGTCTAACAGATTAGTGATTTTTTCTCTATAGCACTTTTGACAGCCTCAACGGCTAAGCACTCCTGCAACAGCACCCTTTTTTTTATATTGTATTTCAAGTACTTGCAATAGCAATATTATGAACCCAAGAGGGGTTACCAAAAAATCAGGCCTTTACTGTGTATTTGTACTTTTTCATACTCCTATCTTGTTGATTTTAATCACTTTATGAGTGATTTATTAAATAAATAACTCTAAGTTATTGATTTTACATATAATATCACCAATATCTTCCTTTTTAAATCACGAGTCAAACTCACTCGCAAAGCCTTTGATTTAACAAGACTTCTTGTTTTTAGCATCGTTACAGAAGTACTGGCTATTATGCCATAGTTCTTTATCATAGTCAGGCTTGAAAGTTATTTTATTTTCATTCCATTAGTTGCTTTCTAAAGGTTTCAATGCTTTCCCAATCGTTATTTTTTTAAGGTAATCTTTAGCCTCTTTTTCATTAGTACCAAACCATTGATAGCCTTCCTCTTCGCTATATGCCCCTTGCTTCGTAGTGAATGGATAACAAACAGGATAATCTTTACTGTATTGAGGGTTCGCTAAGGTTTGTAATTCTTGCCAAGCAATAGTATCGATAAGTTTAGTATTTCGCTTCCCTTTATCATCAGAATAAAGCGCTAAACGTGGCTGTGTTAAACCTTGAAGTGAGTAGGAATTTTTACGATTAATGCATTCAATTTTATCAATGTCTAAGGTAATTTGCCCTAAGCCATAAGGTTTTCCCAGACCTAAACGATGAATAAAATCATTATTATCTTGTGCAGGTTCTAAAGCCGTTAGCAATAGTCCAAATTCTGCAGGGCTCAAATTTTCCACATTAAGGGTAAAGTGATAAAAACTATTGGCAGGAACAGGTCTGATTTGTAAATGTTGTTTCCAATTTTGATCTTTCGCATCTTTCTCTCCTTCATATTGAAATGCAGTTTTCCATGCTTCTTGTGCATTGTTAGAGTGAGGCAAGTAGTGCTTTCTACCATTGGGCTTATGATTTTTTAGATCATCCTTGCTAATAAATTCACCATTTGCCGCACTATAATACATTGCTGGCGAAGGTGGCTTGGGTGAGTCCAGTTTTTTTAAAGTGATCGGTGATGAGAAAGTAACCCCTTCTTCCGCAACCGCATCATTAAAACGTACTCTAGACGCTAAATTACGATGGGCTGCTTCTGATTCTATTGATTCTTCAACAACACCAAAAATAGCCTCTGCGGGCGTTAGATGGGTTCTGGAGCTATTCCATGGCAAACTGTCTTTTCCTAAGAGATTGCTTGCACTTGTATAGGCATAATGACTCTTTTTTTCCGCAGTAAAAACACGCATGGCGGATTGACTCATCGTTTCAGCAACGCTAGCAATCATCCCACGTAGACTATTAGCAGGTATGGCAGGTCGTTCATTAGCATGGCTATAGGGTGTTACTATACTCGGTATTTTCTCCGTACTCTCTGCTTGAAAGTTACCGATGGCTAATGGTGAAAGTGTGGTCACTTTGCAATGAATAATGGCAGAAATACCGTCATCTGCCCAAGCATCATGGCGGATATAACGATGATTCAATGTTGTCTCAGGTTGCCATTCTACTTTATCTTGGGTCTTACTGGTGTCAATGGGGATAAACTGATAGGGGCTATAAAATAGTGTCATTTGAGTTTTTGCTCCAAATCTTTCTGCCATGTGGTGAGTTGTTCTTCGCTATAATCCTGAAGTAGTGTAGAAAAATCAGCATCGACTTTTAATCGACCAAAACCTTTGCTTTTTCCCCAGCCAATAACAAGATCACCCTCTATCGCATCACGAACACAGTAGAGTAGTAGTATTTTCATCCAGTCGCAGAGGCTATCCAGTTGGTAACGAATACTAGTGGTCAGTGGTGTTATGGGGCGGATTGCTTTAATTGAATACAGTGCGCCATGTTTAGCACCTCCCGTAAAACGGTCAATAGCAATAAAAGTTTGCTCATGTTCTATTTTGGGGATAAAGGCTATTTGAATATCACTAAACTGCAACTTACTCATACCTTCTTCTGTGCCACCAAATAGTTGTTTAATCAGTGTATTAACTCTCTCTTGGTCGCTATTTTCTCCTGCTATTGTATTTAAGATACGAGTGCAATGCGCTCGCATCCAGCCTTTGAGCGTTGAGGCAGGAATAATATAATGGTTATTTTGTTTAAGCATTATATGGTCAGGCGATCGATCATTAGCATTATTCTTGTCCTTTTTTGCCTTCTCTGCGGCTTCAAAGACTTCGTGTGGATCATTAATTAATAAGGGGCTATCTGCTATTAGGTTTATTTTCTGGCTTTGCCAAGTACTGTCAATGCCTGCACTCTTTAATGCCTCTTGATTTTTATTGCGGTATTTTTTTAGTAGCATGTACTTTGAAGTTAAAGGAAAACGTTTCTTTGCTTTTATCCAATGCTTGAGTCCATTTTTGTTAAGAGTCTTTGAGGCTGAGAGGTCAATCTCCCAAGATATTTGTCCTTGCCCTATCGTTTTCCCTTGCCCTATTCGACCCTGCTGTAGTGCATCTAAGCTAGCTAATACGGTATTGATTTCATCATCACTCACTCGATCGAGATGAACCTCTAGACTAAATTTTGCCCCTATGGGTACTTGTTGATGAGTTGAAAGATGATGGTGTTTTGCAGTGTTAGTTTTAGGGTCTATTCGTGTTCGGCTTATAATATTGCACTGTATTGAATTTTGTATTTGTGCATCATAAATACGCATTGCACCACGACTCTGATTTTCTAGGTCTTTATGTTGCCGAGCTTCACCATAAATTTTACTTTCTTGTCTCTCATTCTGACAAAGAGAACGCAACTGTCCTCGAAGTGTAGAAGCGGGTATATAGGGGTTTTTATTAGTATCCAGTGCGATACTATTAATGCGAATGTCTTGATCTATCCTTTCTTCATTATGCTCTTCTCCTGTACCAATATGGAGTGGGCTTAGGGTTTTTAATGTTCCAATGATAATGACATGAGCATATTGATAATTTGTTGGTATCATGTGCCATCCCCAGCAAGTGTTAATCGTTGATGAAGGGCAATTTCACCATAACCATGTTCAGGCAAATAGGGTGTTTTCTGCCATGCTTTTGTATCGTTAGAATCAACACCATAGCAAGGTAAGCCTGCTTTCAAATACTGCTGTAGTACCCTTTTGGCTTCAGTCGTGTTCATTTTTAGTTTGAATACACTACCTGCTGTGGTTAGGTAATCTGCACGATAAGAATCGCTATTCTTATGTTGGCGCTGATAGCGATGATAGTAGCTACTCTGAATGACTTGCTGTGCAAAATAATCAACGAGTTCAATATCTGGGTGGATGAATTGCCAATAAGCTTGGTATTGCTCTTTTAAGGCAGTTGCTGAGTTAGTTGCTAAAATGTGCACATTATCAGCGAACATTTTTACAGAGCTAACAAGATCAATAGTAACGATATTATCTGCATCAACAGTGATATTGTCAGGTATATTACTATATGCCTGTGAGTGGGTAGTAACACAAGCACTGGCTTTGGTTTTCCCAATGCCGTGTAGCCCCTGATTAAAGAGTATTTGTAACTTATCAGCAACCTGTTGTCGTCGCTCATGAGGGATATTACAAAGCTCTATATCCGCACACCAAAACACATCCTTTTGTGGAACAATACAATCTAAGCTAAAAAGTTGCGCTTCTTTGCTTGTGCCATACTTTGCATCAATTCCTATTTTAACGCTAAGATAACGTTTGTAATTGATCGCTTTGATGCCAGAGGCTTGGTGAATGATTTTTTTATCACTGTCTTTCCAGTCTGGTGCAAAAGCAGGAACTTTTTCCGAATGAAGTGTTGCTGTATTAAAATAAGCAAAGTCGACACACTTATTTTCTATTAACGCATAGCTCAGCGCAGGCACTCTTACTCTTGTCTGTCTCTCTTCTCCTTTATTGCAAGCTAAAGCATGGGTAATAATGAGCTGATTAAAACAGAAGTCTTCTTCTAAACGTTGCGTATCATTGTTATAAGCACGAGCAATAAGCGCTTTGATGACATTCCCTTTAATAATATCGCTGGAAATAATACGATGACTATCAGGTGTTCTAGGGCGACCTAAACAAAAAGGACTATCTGGCACTAGCTGTATTCCAAAGCGTGTATTTTTAAGTACTAAAGCCTCCTCTTGTGTTGACTGATAGGGGTTGCTGAGTGATTCTAGTTGATAGGTTTCGATACGCCCAAAGCCAACACCCTTGAAGCTTCCCATTGCGGGAATATAATCCAATGCTTTACGAAGCCACTTTTCTAATACGGCACTTTCATTATCTGAGAGGCGTACAGCCACTTTTCCTGTAAAAGTAATGGTCTTTGTTCCTAGAGGAAAGCAGTCTTCTATGACTTGCAAAGCCCCTTCTTCCGTATTGCCTTTAATGCTATCAATACGAATTCGAGTACGTTGTTTTTGGCTAACTTTGGCATGATCGTTTTTGTTTAATTTCCAAAAAAAATCAAAGGTGACCTTAGCTCGTTCATTAAATTTATAGCTACCCGTTTTTTTATCCGTTTCTGACGAAGAACCAAACCACTGGATGATTTGTTTTTCTAATATTTTATCATTAGTAAGCTGTTGAAACTCTTCTAAAACATGACGTATATTTCCACGAACCAAACTACCACTAAGGACTGGGATATTTTCATTATCCCTTTGCATTGCAGCATCTAACCCGAAGGCAAGTGTGCCAACTGCTTGTGAGATGATAGGAGTGTCAAAGATAATGTTAAGTTGATAATAGTGTATCGATTTCATTGTATTCCCTCCTCTGGATTTTCATAGGGAATAAGGTAATCCCACGTTTCAATCAGGTGTATCCAAAACCGAGCGCGCTGGATAGAATCATCTAACGCTAAAGAAAAGAGGTGTTTTGCTATGCTGGGTAATTCTGCCTTGAGCCTTCTTTGTGTTTTAGCATCACCTAGTTGTAATAAACGCTGTTCTTTTTGAGCTTGCTCTGTAGTGGTCGGGCATTTTATTTTGGGCTTAAAAAAATCATCCCATAATAGATTTTGTTCTTGAATTGAGGCTTTTTGATCATTCTGAATTGCTTGTGCAATATGATAAAGTTGCCCTCTTGGCAGATCACCTAATAAAATAAGCTTTTGTAGTTTTTGTTTTTGATCAATCCAATCGCTAGCTTTTGGTGGTAATAGCGGTTTTGTTTTATCAAGCCCCACCGCTTGATAGCGCTGTTTCCAATAGTCTTCAAAGCTATTATTGCTAGGATAGTCGATAGATTCTAATATTATGTAATTCCATCTATTTTCATCTCTACCACTATTTTCTTTTATATCATTGGCAATAGATTCAGCAAGATCTCGCATAATCCGAATGGGACTTTTTGCACTACATAACACCAGACCTGCGGCATGAGTTAGCGGTATTTCTTTACCTTCTGACTTTATGTTCCAATCTGAGGTTTCTTCAAAGAACATTTGCATAAGTTCAAAGCCTAACCATGCAGGAACCACAATCGTCATTTCATCACCACCCCACAGTAATGTTTCTAGGCGTAATATTGATGTTTTGTTATCGCTTGGGTCGGATGCTTCTTCACGATGGTAAGCATCAGGAAAACGGTTATTATCATGATCCGTCATGCCCTGAAGGATATGTAATAGAAATTTTCGCCGTTTGTGTTGTATTGTTCGGTCAAAATCTTTTTGTTTTTGTTCGGGGTTTTCCTGACGAATCAGTTTATTTTGAATTTTACCAAAGTGATTACCGTCAATATAAATCACGGCTATTTTCTGATTAAGCTTGGGAAAGCGATGTGTTTTTGCCAAGCTTTCTAGATCTTGTGAAAAGGTATAAGCACCTAAATTTAGTTGTTCTAATTCTTTTAATTCTTTTAATTCCTCTTCGTAGTACTCTGTACGCATTTTTCTTCCCGCCTCTAAACGCTGAGCAACAGAATAGGATAATTTGCGTTTTTTACCCTGAACCATTTTTATTTCAGTAGGCTTTGCCTGAGGTCGTTTGCCCTCTAATTCACAAGGGGGATTATCGGCTTTTAAAGAATCGGTGGGGATACTTAAGGAGTGCAATTGACTCAAACGTAATTGTGTTCTTAGTTTTTCTTTGGCAATAAATAGACTTTCAGCTTCACAATACTCAATTGCAAAGGTAAATAATGAATAATTACCTGCTTGAAGAATGTCGCTTATCTCTCTTTGTATTTCTTCATTACTTAGTGTCTTATTTTTACACCGAAAGAGCCCTGTTGATGCACCTGTTGTAATGGCTTCAAGGTTTCTATTCTGCTTTTTAGCGACGGTTTCAATCGCCTCTTTTAGTAAAAAACTACTGCCACGAATAATACTTAGTTGATCAGTATCAAAAACATTATTGACAATATTAATCGCTTCAACAAGGAAATAATACTGTGTATGATTTTTCGACATTTAACACTTCCTTTAATTTAATAAAGTGGGGGTGTTAAACACCATAAGTTTATACTCTATTTCTGTCAAGTGATAAGTTTATGGTATATCAATATTTTATGGTGTGTTAGATGACACTATCTATCAATCTCTTTATTTTTTATATAGAAACATTATTATAATAACTTTATTATCTATTGATTTTTTAGGTTAATTTGTTTCATTCAGAAAGTTACCTGAAAATGGGTATCGCAGTGTGTATTTTATACTAAGTTTAGATAAAAAATTAAAACCCTATTCATTGTTTTAATAACCCAGTTAGCTCTTTTTAAACAACACTATCCTACTTTAGCACCAAAACTAGCACTCAATAAACGCGCGGTAATATCCACAACAGGAATCACCCGCTCATAAGGCATTCGAGTAGGACCAACAACACCTAGAACCCCCACAGAGCCATCTTCCATGAAGTAATTTGAGGTAACGAGGCTACAATCATCAAAGGCATGATAGCCTGATTCACTACCAATAAATATTTGAATACCTTTTGCATTAACTGCCGTATTTAATAAATTAATTAATTGGCGTTTTTCTTCAAAGGCATGAAATAAATCACTCAGCTTTGCTCTATCGGTAAGATCATTGCAATGCACAAGGTTGGACTCTCCCGTCATAAAGACATCGCTATCAGACTCTGTTTCAACCTCTTGAAAGGTTTTCTCTGCAAGGTCGACTGCCCAACGCATGGTTTGATCAACATCATCACAGACTTCACGCATTTCTCGAATGAGTAATAATTTAATCTGTTCTAGGTTTTGCCCTGTCAGACGCTCATTTAAATAATTAGAAGCACTTTGTAATTTTTGGCTATTGGGTGCTTGTTCTACGGTGAGTAATTTATTTTGAATTTGACCATCAGTAAAAACTAAAACAGCAATCAATTGAGTCGATGATAAGTGGATAAACTCAATATGCCGAATACCGACACTATCCCGCTGGGGCACGGTAACAATACCCGCATACTGGGTCAGCCCTGAGACTAAGTTAGAAGCCGCTTGAATCAGCTCAGTTGAATTATTAGCATGATCAATTTGACTCTCTACGGTGTGGAGAGTTTCAGCATCCAATGTTTCCACATTGACTAATGAATCAACAAAAACACGATAGCCTTGTGCGGTAGGAATTCGCCCAGAAGAAGTATGAGGCGCATGGATCAAGCCTAATTTTTCTAGACTTGCCATTACATTACGAATCGTTGCTGAACTTAACGATAAGCCACTCTGACTTGCCAATAAAGTCGATGCTACGGGCTGACCTGAACGAATATATTGCTCAATCAGCACTTTTAGCAAGTGCTGAGCACGATCATTTAACTGAGAAAACACTGCCGTCATTAAGTACTAACTTCGTGTTAAAGAGTCAATGCGATCCATCGCTTGTTCTAAGTTTTGCAGACTAGTAGCAAAGGAAATACGAATATAATTTTCCATACCAAATGCGGCACCAGGCACTAATGCTACTCCTGTTTTATCGAGTAAATGCTTTGCTAGTTCGGTATCATTTTTCACACCATCCACCATGCCAATCATTTCTGTTACATCAGGGAAACTATAAAAAGTACCATCAGAAGGAATACAGCGCATCCCTTTAATATTATTAGCCGCTTCTACCACGAATTGATGGCGTTCTTCAAAAGACTTCAACATCACTTTGATGCAATCTTTGCCACCATTTAATGCCACTGTCGCCGCTACCTGAGCCACTGAACAAGGGTTAGATGTACTTTGTGATTGTACTTTTTTCATCGCCTGAATTAGATCTTTAGGGCCTCCTGCAAAACCAATCCGCCATCCTGTCATCGCATAAGCTTTAGAAACACCATTAAACACCACACAGCGATCCGCTAATGCAGGCGTTGCATTAAGGATATTCACAAACTTCAAATCATCAAATAAAATATGTTCATACATATCATCGGTTGCTACGACAATATTCGGATATTTTAATAACACTGCACCTAAAGCCGCTAATTCTTCCTGTGTATACGCCACACCCGTTGGATTCGATGGGCTATTAATAAACATTAAACGGGTTTTAGGCGTAATGGCAGCCTCTAGCTTTTCGGCAGTGAGCTTAAAGTTATCATCAATACCCGCCTCAACATAGACAGGTATACCCCCTGCCATTGCCGCCATATCAGGATAAGAAACCCAATACGGTGCAGGAACAATAACCTCATCCCCATCATTCAATAAAGCCTGACAGAGATTAAACAAACACTGTTTACCACCCGTTGAAGCCAAGACCTGATCTAAGCCAAAATCATGGTTATTATCACGTTTAAACTTATCAACAATGGCTTGCTTTAGCTCAGGAATACCATCCACGGGCGTATAACGAGTTTTGCCATCGTTAATTGCCTGAATACCTGCTTCACGAATAAATTGTGGTGTATCAAAATCAGGCTCTCCCACACCTAAGCCAATAATATCTCGACCTTCTGCTTTTAGCTTTAATGAAAGCGCGGATATTTCTAAAGTTTGTGAGCGTTTTACCCGCTGAATACGTTCTGATAATTGATTAGCCAAGTGGACTCCTATCAATGGTTATTTTAATTGTTAGAGAACGATACAAGAGCCAAAATACTCTGATGCAAAGCTCTCGATTAAACATTATTTTATTGACTGACAGGATAACCTTTAGCAACCCAATGAGTAATGCCTCTTTCGACATTATAAACGACTTGATAACCTAAATGCTGAGAAATCATTTGTGCGGCAGCTCGTGTTCTATTCCCTGTACGACAAATCAATATTACTGGCTTAGTATTCGGTGCAACGGCTTCAAATTTAGGTCTCGCATCCTGATTCACTTGTCCACGACCATTAAAAAAGGTAATACGCTTACTGCCTGCAATAGTCCCTGTTTGCTTCCATTCATCAGGTCGTCGAATATCAATCAATGTAACACCCTGCTTTAATAGTACTTCTAATTGTTGATTAGAAATATGATGAACTCCCTTAGTCGTCGGTACTTCAACCGAGGCACTAACGCTAGCATTAGCATTGCTATCATCCCCTCGATTACCACTACAAGACACTAACATTCCAGCGACTGCTAATGCGGTCGTAAACTTCATTATTTTATTCATACTTAAACCATTAAACTGCTTTTTGTCGTACAATTTACTAACTTGTCCGCTTTAATTTCATCAGGAAATTCCTGAGAAACAACCCAAACCTGAGTTAAAATATCACTCACTTGGGTCAAAGCACGCAAAGTCTCAATACTCCGTTGCTGATCAAAAAAGGCAAATGGCTCATCAAGAATAATAAATTGCTCCTTAGTATCATTATTTTTCGCTAATTCTTCCGACATTGCAATACGCAGGGCTAACATAATTTGACGTTGGGTACCTGATGAGATTTCATCAAAGTCCATAAAGTCATTTTTTTCCTGAGAAAACACCATGATGTTTAAGTTTTTATCTATTTTTACATTGCTGTAATGATTATGAGTAAATAAGGGTAAAATCCTTCTAGATACTTTGGTTATTGAGCGGTTAAAGCTTTCAGTAAACTCTTTCGCGGATTCAAAAAGCAACTCTAATGAGAGAGTACGCACTTTGATATTACGAGTACACTCTCTGATTTTTGCATCAAAGCCCGTTAATTGATGACGATAACCTGCCGCCTCCGATGTTCGTTCCATCTCAATATCAATTTCTGCGCCTAAAATACCTAAATGCAAGTCAGTCACTGATTGCTGACCTGACATCTGCTGACAAAGACTATTAGCGACATACTTAGCTTCTATACCACTTGCCTGATAAAGGCTTAACTGCTTAGTGATACTTCCTACCTTAGCCAGTGCTTGGTGATCTATTTCATTTTTTACAAAGATAGATTTATTTAATAACACCAGACTACGAGGGGTCACTTTATCCGCCATTTTTGACTTAAGCTGTTGATAAGACTTATCTAATGTATCACTATAAAGTTTTGCTTCAGCATCCAAGGGTATCACTAATTTATCCATCACTCGCCCATTCCATAAGCTAGCAATAAAAAACAATATGGCTAAAACAGCCACACTAATCGGCAACCAGATCTCAGACCAATAAAGTAATAGTTTAAATTGCCCCATCGCATTAGGCATTAATAATTGCTGTGTAAATTCTGGGAAAAACTTTAAAACGACCCAAAATAACAAGCCTGTAAATAAACTCGCCATCATGACATCAGCAAATAGGTTGATCCATTTAGAGCGCTTTACTGCCTTTTGGTGTGTTGCTTTATTGGCTTCATAGTGTGTTGCTGATGACGTCAGTTGTTGCAGTAGTTGCTCCCTTTCTTCGCCATCAACTTCCAAAGCCTCACGACTAGTAACGAGTTCAGGCAACCAATCATCATCAATACCTAGCGCTTTAAGCTGTTGATTAGCAGCATCAAATTGAGGACGCACATCGGCTAAAATTTGTTCATCATCTTGATTAAGTTCCAATAGGTCTTGGCTCACCTCAACATAAGCACCAATACCAATCATATCTTTTACACTATTACTATTCGCATTCGGAGTGGATAACTCACGTTGTACTAAATAGTAAGAATCTGAAAAAGTATCATAGCTATAGCCCAGTACTTTCTTCAGCACTTTCTCAACTTCTACTGGGTTGAAAGCTAAGACTTTATCCTTATCAATATCCGTAAAACTCGCGGCAACATTCCCTTCTTTTGACACGGTTCGAGTTAATAGATAAGGTCTTTCTTTTGATAAAAAACGTAACTCTACCGTGGTGCTTTTTTCACCCCAACACACCAGTTTGGCGGCATTATTTTCATTGGTAAGAAAAGTTCTCCCAAAGAGTGTAAAGCTCAAAGCATCCGCAATACTGGTTTTTCCTGATTCATTATTACCACTGACTAAGATCAAACCTTTTTCAGGGATATCTTTAATTTCAAGGTGTTTATATTTACGAAAATTCTTCGCAACTAAGGATTGAATAATCATTAAGTAGCATCCTTATCCGTTTGTTCCAGTTTACTGATAACCAGCTTCATTGCATCGGTATAAAGCGTTATATTAAAGCCATCCAACGTGGAACGCTTATCGATATCATCTTCACAGAAGCTCACAAAACGCTGGGCAACCTTAGTCGCAAGCTTTTCTTTGTTAAGCCAGCGTAAGTGTTTAGAATTAGACATTTTTTCCCCTTAGGATGAATGAATTAGATACTGAACCAAAGGTGCTACTGCATCTTATTGATTCATAAGGTGTTTAAAAAACACCCACTTTTTAATTTTAAATAATATTTAAAATTAAATCCCTTGTAAAACAGCAAAATACAGAGACTTTTTATATCTTAAGCCACTCGTTCAGTGTATTGAAGGTTATTCTAACAGAAGTGTTGGGTCATTTACCAACAGGAGTCGCTAGTAGGCTAAACAGCCTTAAATTAATGATTCTCGTTGAATGCCAGAATGTTTTGATGAAGTACCACGCTCATAATATTCTGCCAAACTCGTCAAAGGATAATCTTGTAGTAATTTTAATAGCTTATTAGGAACGCTTGATCTCCCCACAAAATCCAGTCGATTCCAAAAAGATAATGTATGTTTTCCCTTTCTATATTCCATTGTCTTACAGGGTAAATCATAGCTCATCAGACTAAAAACACGACAACTCGAACTCTCTCCTAGGTTAAAAATATGGTTAACAAGGTAAGGGAGTAAGCGAAAAGAGGATCCACCAAAACGAATCAAATAATGATTGCTTAAAGGCATTTTGAGCCTTGTTGCTTGAGGGTATTGCTGAATATTGTACTCATTAAACATGCCCATCTCTGTGCTATTTATTAGCGTCTCTATTGGCTCTGAAAAAGACAGTGAAGAGTCATATAAAATATTATTTTTCTTTAGTGAATAACAATACTCTTCATTATCTGACTTCTCATCAAAGTACAAGCAACGACTCGCTCTAATAGGATCTTCTGTAATAGTATTCAGTTGTTTAACCGCAGTACTCACTGTTTCTACAATGTTAGGGTCTGAGCTGGAAATATCCAATAAACAGCCTACTTCATGACCTTCTGCCAGTATTTTTCGCACCAAGACTGGGTACTTAGTCACAATGTTATCTAATAAAAAGAAAGTGGCTCTAATATGATGTTGGTGACATATTTTCAACAATGCGGTAGTTTGCTTCCAAACATCACTAGATATCTCATTTTGCTTATCTAAAACAGAGTGCTGCCAGTCAAGTACATTAACAGTAAAAATCATTATTATAAGTATTATAGTTAGACAGTTACTGACTAAACTTAAATCAAAACATTAAGTTTGTCAGACTGATATTAATGGGATGATCAATAGAAACCAAATTGAATTTCATCAATTCTTTGTATTCTCTCTTTAAATAATAGGTAATTTTTCTCTTATTTTTCTTTAAAAATTAATGAAGTAGTATAATTATGTTGTTTTACCAAAGTCACAATCATCGCTGTTAGCCCTCTATCAGTCGTTGATTCCCATGAGCCGAAAAAGACGGCTTTCACCTCAAACAAAATAGATCAAGATGCTGTTTTAGTTTAACTTATACCTTCTTGTATTTTTTAAGTAAAATTCTGATAGAATTGTCGTTAATAAACACTGATAAACCAATGATTAAATAATTACCCTATTAACTTTCAAGACTCTAACACTGTGCCTATCGATAATAACCTTGTCATTTTTAGTGCTGTCATCATGTTCATACTGGGCTTTGCTATTGCATGGCTACTGTATGCCGCCCCATTAGTACAATCACGTAAAAGCTATGATGAGCTGAATTCTCTCTATAAATCGACCCTATCACAACATGAACAACGACTAGAAAGCATTGAAGCTGATAAAAGGCAAATGCAACATATTTTCTCATCATTGTCACAAACGGCACTAAGAGAGAATAATGCGCAGTTTCTTCAGCTTGCACAGGAAACCTTATTGCGCTTCCACTCTAATGCCCAGCTAGAACTTGAAGGGCGTAAGCAATCAATTGAAGAAATGATTGCCCCCATTGAACGTGCCTTGGATCACACACGAGAACAGATTTCAGAAATTGAGAAACAGCGACAACATAGTTTTGGTGCTGTCAGTGAACAATTACGCAATATATCAGGCGATCATCAGCAATTACGCCAAGAAACAAGTAAGCTCGTTACCGCTTTACATCGCTCTGGAGTAAGAGGGCAATGGGGTGAAATGACTTTACGACGTATTGTTGAACTCTCAGGCATGGTGAGTCACTGTGACTTTACTGAACAAACGCATAAAACCGATGGCGAACAAGCAATACGCCCCGATATGATTGTTAAAATGCCCGATAATAGAGAGCTAATTATTGATGCAAAAACACCATTAGATGCCTATTTAGAAGCCAGTTATGCGAAGTCTGAGAAAGAGAAAATACGCGCTTATAAGCATCATGCAAAAATGATGCGACACCATGTCACGACATTATCGGCAAAAGCCTATTGGAAACAATTTGATAAAGCCCCCGATTTTGTTGTGTTATTTGTACCAGGAGAACAGTTCCTTGGTGCTGCGCTTGAACATGATAAAACCTTATTAGAATATGCACTTAATAAGAATATCATCCTCGCATCTCCCACCAGCTTGATTGCTTTGTTACGAGCCGTTGCCTTTGGCTGGAAACAAATAATACTATCAGACAATGCTGAAATCATTCGTGATTTAGGTGAAGAGCTGTATAATCGGGTCGCAACATTCACTGATCATATGGTACGCCTAGGGGCGAGCTTGAATAGTAGTGTTGATCATTATAATAAAACGCTTGGTTCATTAGAGCGTAGTGTCTTTCCTGCCGCTAGACGTTTTACCGATTTAGGCATTCGTGGTAACAAACCCATGAGTGACATTAACTTTATCGATACTGTCGCGAGAAAACCAGAAAATAAACGTTAAGATAAGCAGATTATCTAAGAGGATTACCATTTTGAATATTACCAACGCCAGCTCTCGTAGTGTTTTATTCCAAGTACTATTGTTTTTTGTTGCCATTGCTATTTTGCTATTAATGCAGAAAAACGCCCTATATGCTTTGTATCTTTCAGGGGATGTTGGTCAACTAGGTATTGGACTTAATGGGCTGATACTGGTCTTATTTTTATTTGGCTTATTTCGTATCGTCTTTGTCTTATTAAGTTATGCTCGTGAGCAAGAAGTATTAAATAAACTGGTGACTAATCTTCGTAATGGCATTGCACAGCCGTCATCAGAGCTTCCCGAAAGCTCTATGGCAAAAAAACGTTATGAACAAATTCGTTGGATCAATCAACATAATGCTCCTGTGAATCAAGCGGCTTTAGCGGCAAGCTTAAATGCCTCTGAGGGGTCACGCTTAACACTGATTCGCTTTGTCCATAATATTCTTATTCTTACGGGTGTCTTTGGTACGGTTGTTTCATTATCTATCGCACTTGTTGGTGCGTCTGGCTTACTAGACTCCCCCGATGGTGCTAAAAATATGAGTACGATTATCGGTGGCATGTCAACCGCTCTGAGTACGACCATTACTGCCATTATTTGCTTTATTGTTTATGCTTACTTTTTCTTACGTCTTAATGATGTAAAAAGTCGCTTACTGAGTAGTGTTGAAGATGTGACTAGCCTCTATATCTTGCCTAAAATTACGCACACTGAACAATCACTGATTCGTGATGTTGCCAAATTAACGGTTGCACTACGCCAAGCTGCAGAGCGTATGGGTGAGGTCGAAGCAAACTTTGTTACTGCGGGGGATAATCTGCTCACTGTCGTCAATACGATGCAGGTGCAAGTTGATACTATTGGTAGTGATATGCGTGAAATTAAACAATCTATTCGTGATGGGTTTCGCCTTCCTCTGCCTCCTGCAGGAAAAGAAGGATCACCATTATGAGCTTAGGTTTTCCTAATACCGATATGTATGGTGAACACCAAGAAGGTGGTGGGGAAAGCTTTTGGCCTTCATTTACTGATATTATGATGGTGATTGTAATGACTTTTTTGCTCATTACAGTGTCGGTTATTCTCAATAATTGGGAGTTAGTTCAGTCACTCAAAGAAAGCATTAGTGCAGAAAAGCAAGCCACTCAAAAAGCACGGTCCGCATTACACTTAATTCAAGCAAAGTCTGTTGAAAACCAAAGTTTAGATGATCGCGTTATCTTGTTAGAAAACGCTTTACGTCAACAACGCGAAAAAATCTTTTTAGCCAATAAAAACAATATTAAACTCAAAACAACATTGGAAGCTAATCAACAAGAATTAGCGGGTCAGCAGGCACAAATATCGACACTAATAGTGCAAAAAGACAATATCAAACAAGAGCGAATAGAACTCAGTCAAGCACTAGATCAATACAAACAAAAATTACTTTATGCACAAGATGCACAGAAACAAAGTGCTGAGCAAGTCTCTGAGTTAAAGCAAGAAAGATCGGAACATGAAGAAGAGCTTTCTGCTTTACAAGAGCAACTAAGCCAGCAAAGTATTGATGCTAAGAATCAAGTCAGTGAACTTGATAATCTTCGTAACAAGCTCAGTACGACAGTAGAGTCATTGCAACGAGTAACCGAGAGTTTAGAAGAGAAAGAGGCTCGTGATAATGAGGCTCTCATTACCTTACAAAGTGAATATAAAACCCTAGATCAAAAATACCAGAAACTCATACGCCCCGCTCGCTCGACTAAAAACAAACATATTGTTAAAGTCTTTTTGATTAAATCAGGCAGTTCTCAACGCTATCAAATAGAAGATCAAGACAAACCCATCACTAAGATAAGTAGCAGAAGCAAGCTAGAGCGTGTCCTTGGTAAGCTAAAAGAACAATATGGTGATGATCTTTATGTGAAAATTATTATCCCCAAAAGTAGCAATATTTCTCACTCTGAAGCATGGAGCTTTACCCGTGATATATTACGAGAGTATGATTATTATCATTCGACTGAAGAGAATCCTTAAGCTAGGCTTCCTTAGACTTAATCAACTGTTCCAGCTCAGCCACCTGCTTCTCTAGGGCTTCGAGTTTTTCTCGTGTTTTGAGTAAGACGGCACTTTGCACATCAAACTCTTCCCGTGTGACTAGATTCATGGACTTCAAGCCACCTTCTAGTACACCCTTAATATTACGTTCAAAATCGCCCCGCAAACGATCTGCGGAGTCAGGGATTAAACGGCTGATTGTTTCTGTTAGCTGATCAAAAGGGTTTGCTGAAGACATGATCATTCCTTGATAAGTTAGAATTGCGGTGATTATGCCACAGGTACTTTATCGTGGATAATTATTTGTATAGACAAAACAAGGCAAGGTGAGTTTGATAAAAAGCAATAAATCTTAATATTCTTGCCTATAAATCACATATACTGGAGCGCATTCCCTACTTATCAAAAGGTTTTCCATGAATAATACCATGATTGCTCAAGTTAAAGACTATTTACACGCTTTACAAGATGATATCTGCCAACAATTAGAGGCTGAAGAATCCAGCATACAATTTGTTGAAGATAGCTGGGTGAGAGAAAAAGGAGGAGGTGGACGAAGCCGTGTATTAACGGGAGGTGAAGTCTTTGAGCAAGCAGGTGTCAATTTCTCTCATGTGCATGGTGATAATATGCCAGGTTCTGCAACCGCTCACCGCCCTGAGTTAGCAGGGCGAAGTTTTGAAGCACTTGGAGTGTCATTGGTTATTCATCCTAATAATCCTTTTATTCCTACTTCACACGCGAATGTACGTTTCTTTATTGCTGAAAAAGAAGGTGAAGATCCTATTTGGTGGTTTGGTGGTGGCTTTGACCTGACCCCTTATTATGGCAATGATGAGGATTGTATTGCTTGGCATCAAACAGCAAAACAAGCTTGTGATCCTTTTGGAGAAGATATTTATCCACATTACAAACAATGGTGTGATGAATATTTTTATCTAAAGCATCGTAATGAACCACGAGGTATTGGTGGCTTATTCTTTGATGATTTAAATGAAGGAGGTTTTGAGCACTGCTTTGGCTTAATGCAAAGTATTGGTAATCATTTTATTAAAGCTTATCGCCCTATTGTGCAACGCCGCAAAGACACTGCTTATACTGAACAACATCGTGACTTCCAGCTCTATCGTCGTGGGCGCTATGTTGAGTTTAATTTAGTTTATGATCGTGGCACTCTGTTTGGGCTACAATCAGGGGGTCGAACAGAATCAATCCTCATGTCATTACCCCCTTTGGTTAAGTGGCGCTATGCTTGGGAACCAGAGGCTGGCTCAGCAGAAGCTAAGCTTTATGATCATTATTTGGTGGCTAAAGATTGGGCTAATCACTAGCAGGTGACTCTTTAGTTTCAGCCCTACCTCATAGGCTTGACAGTTCTTAATCTCTCGTGCTTACGATATCTGTTATAACGTTAGGTAAGAAAACAATAACCACGTCACGATATTAGTTTTCCATTTTATTGACACATTGGTAATTTTCAAGATAATAAAGGAAAACTAAGGAGATAAGTTGTGAAATCAGCTATTACTAATATCATTGATAGACAAAATGACATTGTTAACTCTGAACCAGAGCCATTAGCACTACCAAAATTTGATAAGTATGCAATATGTAATTTAAGGGGAGGAATTGGAAAAACAAGTTTAAGCTTCAATTTGTCTTATGAAGCCAACCATTGTTTAGCTGTAGATAATTGATGGCAATTGAAGTCTAAAGCCTTGATTTTCTGTTACTAAGATATTGCAACTATCTTGCTTTATAACTAAAACGGGAACTACTGACCTAAATCAGGGCTAGTTTCTCTCTAACTCTCCCCTCATACGGCTCCGTAAGGGGCGGTTCATTAGCCATTTGGATAATGGAACGATGACCACCTCTTCCCTTTGCAAGCTTTACTTCACCGTTGACAGCCCCAAAATTTCCCAGCTCTGCATACCACCACGATAATACTTAATCTTATCTTTAGGGTAACCAAAGCGTATCAAAGCTTTAATACTTTCAGGTGATTGACCACACCACATGCCATTACAGAATAACACTAAAGTTTTTGCCTTTGAGAAATCAAAAACAGTGGAAGTATCACCATCAGCAATCGCCTCATCCACATCAATTTCTGCCATCTCATCCTTGAGTTTTGCACCAAATTGACTGGTCATCAGCTTCATAATCCCCGCCGTTGTTGCACCTTGTTTTGTCACAAGTTTTGACCAAGGCACATTTACAGCACTAGGAATTGTGCCTTTCGCTACCCAGTTCGGTGTTCGAGAATCAATCAAAATAATCTGCTTATCTCCTCCACTCATTTTCTTGACATATTCAATCACCTCAAGCTCTCCCACCGTTTCAACCCCTTTATCAATAGACATTGGCTGAATACAAAAAGGAGGGCAAGCACGTGATGTCAGCGCAAAGTCAGGAGCTACCTGATTATCATTATCTTGGTTACGCTCAATCTTAACGTCTTTACCCTTGTGCTTAACCATCACACTGCTGATTGCACGGGTAATGCCTACAGGTTCATCCTCTGCATAAACATTCGTTGTCAATAGGACTCCAGCAGTAAGAGCGGTTACTGTTAATAGATGCGGTACTTTCATTGTTATCTCCTTGTGGTTTTATTTTTATAGTATGACTTAAATTAGATTTCATTACGCAATAAACAATTATATAGATACCAACTATTGCCCGCCCTGCCTTTTTGGTTTAGCCTTCCCCATAAATGATGTAGATATAATCAACTAAGGCTAATGACATGAACCAACACGAACTACTGAATTACACTCCAAACAAAGACTTACTTAAAAACAAAGTTATTCTAGTCACGGGTGCTGGTGATGGTATTGGCAAAGCAATCGCTCAATCCTATGCTGCACATGGTGCTACTGTTGTACTATTAAGCAAGACCATCAAAAAGCTAGAACGGGTTTATGATGCTATTGTTGCCAACGGTGATCCTGATCCTGCCATTTACCCATTAGACCTTGAAGGGGCTAATATGGGGGATTATTTACAAATGGTGGAGCATATTAAAGAGCAACTCGGTGGGCTGGATGGCATCGCACTGAATGCCGCTTGGTTACCAAACTATACACCGATTAAATTCTATGAAATAGCAACATGGTCAAAGGCAATGACCGTGAATCTACATGCTAATTTCTTGATTATCCAAGCCTGTTTGCCGTTATTAGAGCAAGCAAAAGACCCTGCGATTGTCGTCTCTAGCCACCTCGCTAACCAAGCTTTTAATGGCGCTTATGGTGTAGCAAAAGCAGGATTAGATGCATTATTAAAAATTACCGCAGAAGAATATGATGACAAACCCTTTATTCGTGTGAATGGCATTGATACAGGTCCTATTCGTACTCATCTACGCACTAATCACTTTCCTGGTGAAAATCCACAGACATTAGCCAAACCCACCGCCGTTGTGAGCCCCTATCTCTATTTTATGGGTGCAGATGCAGAACGTCAAACGGGTGAAATTATTCAATTTGACCGTATTCCTAGCGATACGATGCCTAAAGACTAATATCTCATGAGTCAATACGACACAATCTACCAAGCAGCTCATGAACAACTCGTTGATTTTACATTTGATCAATCCGTCGTTGCCGTGTTCCCTGATATGATTCGTCGCTCTGTGCCAGGCTATGAGACTATTATTACCTTATTGGGTAATCTAGCCAGCCAATATGCTCAAGAACAGAGCCATATTTATGACCTTGGGTGTTCCTTGGGTGCATCAACCCTTTCAATGAATAGACAGATTAATACGCAAAATATTCATTATATTGCTGTCGACAATTCTGCTGAAATGATTGACCAATGCAGAACAAACCTCAGTACACAAATAATAACACCACAAAGCTTTGAAGTACGCTGTGAAGATATTCTGACAACGCCTTTAGAAAATGCCTCAGTGGTGGTATTAAATTTCACTCTGCAATTTCTCCCACCAGAAGAAAGGCAGCGCCTCCTTACTAAAATATACCAAGGGCTGAATAATAAAGGTTGCTTAATTCTCTCTGAAAAAATACAGTTTAACTCCAGCGCCCAACAAAAGCGTATGACTCAATGGCACCATCATTTTAAACGTGCCAACCATTATAGTGATTTAGAAATCAGCCAAAAGCGCAAAGCACTCGATAATGTATTGATCCCTGATAGTATTGACTTCCATCATCAGCGTTTGAGTGACTGCGGTTTTCATTCAGTCGATACATGGTTTCAATGTCATAACTTTGCTTCATTTATTGCGATAAAAACATGATTGACTTCCAACCCTTATACAAACAATTAGCAACAACCCGACTGCACCCTTGGAAAGGGCCACTACAAAAACAGCTCAACACAGTATTTGCAGATAAGCCTCATGGTAAACAAGTAGAATGGGAAGCCGTACTTTCTGAACTGCCTGCATTAAAAAGCCAATATAGTGACTTTACAAGCGACCGTATCACTGTCGGCACAAAGCAAGAAATCAGTAAAAAAGAGCATCGACAATTACACCAATCACTCAAAAAACTACAGCCATGGCGTAAAGGTCCTTTTGAATTATTTGGCATTGTTATCGATACCGAATGGCATTCTGATTGGAAATGGAATCGTATTAAAGACCATATCGCCCCACTCAAAGATAAGTTAGTACTCGATATAGGTTGCGGTAATGGCTATCACCTTTGGCGAATGCTGGGTGAACAAACGAAACTCACTATTGGCGTTGATCCTAGCCGACTATTCTTAACGCAATTTGCTTTGACTAAGCAGTTGATGTCTGAGCAACCCCCTGTTCACTTACTACCATTAAAGGATGAAGACCTGCCTGACTTTAACAACCAAGGCTTTGATACGGTCTTTTCTATGGGCGTTTTATATCATCGTAAATCGCCCTTTGAACATTTACAACGACTCAAAAATTTCCTAAGACCCGATGGTGAGTTAGTGATTGAAACGTTGGTTGTTGAGGGTGATAAGCAGACTGTATTAGTTCCTGAAGAGCGTTATGCCAAAATGCGTAATGTTTGGTTTCTTCCTTCAGTTGAAGCATTAAAGCTTTGGTTAAAACGATTAGGATTTGTTGATATTAAGCTCATTCATATTAACCAGACGAGTGTTGAAGAACAGCGCAAAACAGAGTGGATGGATTATGAATCTTTAGCGGATTTTCTTGATCCTAATGATGCTAATTTAACCATTGAAGGTTTACCTGCCCCTTTGCGTGCTTGTTTGAGCTGTAGAAAAGCATCTTAGCACGGAGGTCATTCACTCATCATTAGGAGTAAGACTTTAATGATCCAGATTACAAACACCAACTTTAGCCACGACTAACATTCAGATGGTCACTATACTCTTTTGTTATGAAAGAGAAAAATATTAGTCGTCTAATTTACAGCATCATGATTACTGGTTTAATTATGCTAGCCTCTGGCATCGCTTTAGCAACATTTACTAATCTCGTGTCAGAGGGGCATATTATGTTACTGGCATTGATGATTGCTATTGGTTTGCTATTAGCCGCACCATCGAAACTTTATCTAACATTTCAAATGATGCATAAAAATGACGAGAAGCTTAGAGAGCAAAATAAATCTACAAAGCCGATGGAATAGCTCTGAGGTCAGCAATATAAATCGCCTGTACTGCATCTAAGTTGTCATCTAACTCAGCATATTTAACTAAATAAATTTCAGCATAGACTGCTTCTTTATTCTTAGTGTCGACATTAAATTTAAACGTTACCCACTTTTTCCCAACGGAAACCATCATCGCATTGCCATTACCGAGTAACACAGAGTTTTCATTATAATATCGAATATTAAGCCATAGCTGTGGACCACTCACCACCGTAGAATCTCCCCGTGTGCTAAACTTCCAATGTTGGGCAGACCCAGTATTTAGCTTAAAAAGCCCTGTCGTTAAAGTACTATGTGACTGCCATGTTCTAGAGTTTGGGATATTCTCGCCCTCCTCCAGTACATCACAGGGCAATGACATAAAACAGTTACTCCAAATAATCCGTGTACCCGCAGCAATCGCACGATTAAATTGCTTAAAACCTGAATCTGCTGTTGCACTACTACAACCAAGAGACATGACCATGAGCAAAATTAATATCAACTCCGCTTTACGGTTACTTGCTATCATTAAGTTTTTTTGATTATTATTCATATTTATTTCTACTGTTATTTAAGGATTGCGTATGCGCCCAGCCCATCTCAACACCATTCTCGATCAAGAGTTTTATGGTGTACGACAAGGTCATCACACTCCCGTTATGCTTTGGGGGCCACCGGGTATTGGCAAATCCGACATTATTAATCAAATTGGTGAGCGTCATCAGGTTCCTGTCATTGATATTCGTCTCTCTCAAATGGAGCCTAGCGACTTGCGTGGCATTCCTTTTAATAAAGACAACCTCGTTAGCTGGGCACCACCCGCCATTCTTCCAAATGAGGAGCGACATGGTAAAGCTGGCATTCTTTTCCTCGATGAAATCACTTCGGCTGTACCGAGTGTTTCTGCGGCAGCGTATCAGTTAATACTCGACCGCAAATTGGGTGAGTATGCGGTTCCTGACGGCTGGGCTATCTTTGCTGCTGGTAACCGCCAAGGTGATCGTGGGGTGAGCTATACGATGCCTGCCCCCCTAGCTAACCGCTTTTCACACTTTGAAGTCGACCTGAATCTTGATGACTGGGTGGCTTGGGCTTACCAACATGATATTGATGAACGTATTATTGGGTTTTTACGCTTTCGTCCTGAGCAGTTATTTAACTTCGATCCAGCACATAATCCTGTCGCTTTTCCTTCTCCTCGATCATGGGAGTTTGCACACCGAGCATTGAAGAAATTTAGTCATCATCCGCATTTATTATTAGGGTCATTACAAGCTTGTGTCGGCATTGCAGCAGGGATAGAAATCAAAGCCTTCCTTGATAGTATAGATCAAATGCCTGATATTGATGCTATTTTAGCGGGTGAAGAGGTGAAGACACCGAATGAAGTAGACCTTCAGTATGCGGTCGCTACTGCCTTGGTCGGTCGTGCAATTAAGGCACGTGATACTGAGGACAAAGAGGAGACTTACAAGCACATTCTAAACTATGCTAAATCCTTTAAAACCAAAGAGATGGGAGTAATGCTAGTCTCTGATATGCTCAAGGCTATTGGGGATGAATTATTTGCTATTGAAGCCTTTGCACCATGGGCGAAAGAAATGGGTGATATTCTGCTTTATGACTGATCCTATTAACATCAGTGTGATTGAAAAAAAGTTGATGGCGGCACGCACTAAGCTCATTTTAGACCGACCATTTTTGGGTGCTTTGGTACTGCGTTTACCTTTATGCCATGCTGATGCAACATGGTGCCCCACAACGGCAACAGATACTAAAAAGTTTTATTATAATCCTGAGTTTATTGCCACTTTAAAGCCAGCTGAAACACAATTTATTCTTGCACATGAGGCACTACATTGTGCTTTATCTCACTTCACACGACGCTTACACCGTGTTAAACATCGCTGGGATTTAGCCTGTGACTATGCCATTAACCCTATTCTCGTACAGGAAGGTCTTGTGCCACCTGCAGGCTCATTATTATTGCGTGAATATGAAAATATGTGCGCAGAAGAAATCTACCCCTTAATTGCTGATAATGATATGAGCGAGACTTTAGATCAGCACCTTTATGATAAGCCTGACTCATTTAGCGAGGGTGGTGGAGAGAGTATTGATAACCCATTAGACCATGAACCCAGCAAGGGCGATGCCTCACCCAAAGATTCTTCATCACAAGATAATAAGGATGCCAAGCAGGGTAAGCAATCAAAACAAGAGTTTGATCCTGATGCAGGTGGAGCCTCTGCTCCCCCTCCTCCTTTAGACAGTAAAGAAGCTGAAGATCTGGCGATACAATGGCAACAACGGCTCGCAGGAGCGGCTCAACAAGCTGAGCAAGCGGGAAAGCTTAGTGGTGTATTAAAGCGAATTATTACCGCTGAATTACAACCCAGACTCCCGTGGCGTACACTTTTAAGCCAATACATTACCGCCAGTGCCAAAGATGATTATAGTTATTCACAACCCTCTAATCGGCGAGGTAACCCTGCTATCTATCCACGCTTAAAAAGCTCACAGATTAATACGGTGATTGGTATTGATGTCAGTGGCTCGGTGGATGATAAAGAAATTCAGCGTTTTATTAGTGAAATTAATGCGATTAAAGGTCAAATTCGTACACGGATTACTTTACTTGCCTGTGACTCTGAATTAAGCGAAGAATCCCCCTTAGTTTTTGAGCCTTGGGAAGAAGTCTTAATGCCTGAAACGCTGTCAGGAGGGGGCACAACAAGCTTTTGCCCCGTATTTACGTGGATCGATCAACAAGACATACCACCCGATATTATTATCTATTTTACTGATGGCCATGGAGTGTTTCCCAAACAGCCCAGTTATATACCCACATTATGGCTTATTAAGGGCAAGGTTGAGCCACCTTGGGGACAAAAAATATCGTTAAATTAATAATAAAATTGACAGTTTAGCGGGTAAATTTGAACTGACAGTTTAGCGGATAAAATTGCGAGTTTAATTGCCTATTTGTTATTATTTCATTGCGGGTTAATAGCCCGTTTACTTCATCTCCTCAAAAATGAAGTTATGCAATATAACGTTGAATATTAATAAAGCATATTCCTTATTTGTGCTTTATGGTTTTTATCGTTATTTATATCCTGAAGTGGTGGCTTCAATAATGGTTACTGCTTCAGGTTTTATAATAATAATAATAATATAAAACAATTAATCATATGAAAATCAAAACACTTACCTCGGCTATTGCCATAGGATTAATCAGTTCAATCAGCACTGTTTCTTTTGCTGATATTTCTTTACTTGACTACGATGAAGCAACATCTGCTTATCAAGATGCTTATCTCACTGGAGAATTTGATTTTAGTAAGAGTCGTAGTGATGCACAATCGGCATATAAGCTAGATTTAGGTCTTGATTATAACCGTATTATTAGTAATTCCAGCCAAGACATTACTTTGCATGCTGATACCAATGGCACGGTTAAACGTGATGGTACTGTTGGTGCTGAGCGTACCGATAATTATATTGCGACTTTAAGCGCAACAGCAGACAACTACTTCCAACCCGACACTAATGGCAGTTTTTGGTATGGCTCTGCTTCGATAAAAGCAGATGATAGTTTTGAGGACTTACAAACAAAACTATCTATTGGTTTAGGCTATGGACGTGTTAAAAATCTCACGCCTATGGCAAAGGCTATTCGTTTAATTAGTGCCTTACGCACACAAGGCATTGTTAAATCCATTCCATCAAAAGAGTCCTACAATCGAGTCGCACAGATTATTGCTAAAGAAAGTCAGTATAAAAGTAAATATGGTTATCGTGAAAAGTTTTATGCTCGTCACTGGATTAGTGCTATCGAAAAAGAGCTAGGTAATAGTCCTCTGGGCGCTGCAGGTGTGCTCAGTGCGCGAAGTATATTAATTGATGAGCGTATTTCTACACGTAAAAGTGGCTGGAAAGCACGTGCTGGCTTAGCTTATGTAGGAACCGATTTTAGTGGTATTAAAAATAACCCTGGTGTTGAGCTAGGGATGGAATATCACCATCCTATTAATAATCGTACACAGTTCTCTAATGAGCTAACGATGCTTACAACCTTTGATGACAATCAGGCTTATACATTAAGTAATGCTCTCAATTTAACGCATGAAGTTGATGATCGTATTGACTGGGAAAATAAGTGGACGCTTAACTATAATCATCCTGAGATTAATGATGTTATTACCACAAATACACTGAGTTCAGCATTGATTTATGAGTTAGGTAATGCATTAGATTTGACATTGACGGCAACCATTAAGAATAGTGCTGGCAATGATACGGTTAGCCCTGGTGAAGTTGAAGATGGTACAGATCGTTCACTTAATATTGGTGTGCGCTATCGTTTAAAGTAATCCAAACTTAAATGATCTAGAAACTAAAAAGCCTCACAATGTGAGGCTTTTTAGGCTTAGTCTTTAATCTAAAGTTTACTTAACCACTGATTGAGCTTTACTAATCATATAGTCAACCACTGCTTTAACTTCTTCATCTGACAAGCTAGCATTTCCACCTTTAGGAGGCATTGCGCCTTTACCATTAATAGCAGTGCTATAGAGCACTTCTTTTCCTGCGGCTATTCTTGGTGCCCAAACAGCTGCATCACCTAAAATGGGTGAGCTTGCTACACCTGTATCATGACATGCAAAACAGGTTTTCTTGTATAGCTTCTCACCTTCCTTATTATCTCCACTGGCTACAACAGCAACTTCTGCTTTCTCCGTTGTCGCTTCTTTAGCTTCTGTCTCTTCTACTTTCTCAGCGACTGTTTCAGTGGTTATCGTTGGAGCTGTAGGTGCTACTGGCTTAGGTTTTGCTATTGGAGCTTCTGGCTTAACAGGTGCTCCTGTTGAAAAAGTGACTTCTTCTGTTTTAGCTTCTTCTGCTGGAGCTGCTTCATCAATTTTAACAACTTCTGCTGGAGTTCCTTCATTCGTTTTAACTTCTTCCGCTGGAGCTA
>JAGLEV010000062.1 GCA_023144895.1 Thiotrichaceae bacterium | reverse complement strand
CCATTACCGTGACGGTAACCGATCAGGATGAGTCACTTCCTGCCTTTACTAGCGCAGATAGCTTTACTGCTACTGAAAATCAAACAGCTATTGGAACAGTCATAGCAACCGATAACACCACCGTCAGCTACTCACTAACAGCAGGAGCAGATCAAGCACAATTTGCCATTGATACTAGCTCGGGTATTTTAACCTTCATAACAGCACCAGATTTTGAAGTGCCCACAGACAGCGATACAAATAACGCCTATCAGGTGACAGTCACTGCAACCGATACTGCCAGTAATACAACAGATCAATTGATTACCGTGACAGTAACAGATGTACTTGAGGGAACCATGAGCTTTACAAGCCCTAACACTCAAATACTTTCTGAAAATACCAAAGAAATTAGCATTGTAAAAACGAATGATCCTAGTACTTTATTTTCAATCAGTGGAGGTGATGATTCAACCTTATTTTCAATCGATAGTGCCTCTGGATTATTAAGCTTTTCCACTGCTAGAGACTTTGAAAATCCAAGTGATACTAATAGTGACAACCAATATGAAGTCACTATACGTGCAACGAGTACTACTGCCACCCAGCAAGAACAAAATATTACAGTAACGATTACCAACCTCCCAGAAGTTAACAAAACCTCTGTACCCCTCATTATAATTCGGGTTAATTTTGCAAACTATACTTTTGGTAATGATGCTGCAACATGGAACACAAAAATATTTGGCAATAGCACTAAAGGTCAACTGAATCACTACCTTAATGAAATAAGCCATAATAGTTTCCAATTCACACCTGCTACAGAAACGGATGGGGTCAATGATGGCATTATCACGGTAACCTTAAATCAGGATCATCCTAATGTAGGAAGCGTCAGTAATACTAACCAAATGAAACCCATATTAAAACTCGCTTTAGATGCTGCTGATACTTTTATTGACTTCTCTAGCTTTAATACAGGTTCCCGCTATCCTGCAGGAGCTCTTACTAATTTTTTAGAGCTAGACAAAAATATTGATAAAACAGAATTGCAAATTATGTTTCTTTGGGCTGGAGGAGAATCTGCATATGGTACAAATCCAGGAGTATGGGCTCATGCAAGTTCTCTCACTGGCTTAGAATATGATGGCTTTCATATACTACAAGGTATCAAAGGTGCTGGATACTCAGAACAACCGATCCAATACTTTCCTGAAGAATATGGTGGGTACAGTGTATTTGGTGAAAAACAAGGTACCAATGATGCAACCATTGGTGTTATTGCTCATGAGCTAGGTCATGCTCTTTGGCGCTTACCTGATTTATATGACACAGATGGTTCATCCAATGGCATTGGATACTTTGGTCTAATGGGTGCAGGTAGCAATACAGCAGATAGTAATAGCCCCAGTTCTGGCTCTGTACCCACTCATCCCAGTGCGTGGAGTAAGATTAGAATGGGCTTTATAACACCAACAACAATCACTTCTAACACAAGCAATCAGGCCGTTATTGCAACGGGCAGTAATAACTACAAACCCATTAAAGTAATGACTAAAATAGCAGGTGAATACTTCTTAATTGAAAACCGCTCAGCATCAGGCTATGACAGTGGACTCGCTAAAATTATGCCTCCTAACCTTGGCTCAGTCTCAACAGCATTTACTGGTGGTATGGCAATTTGGCATATTGATGATAATAAACAAGAGGGAACTATTCCTTCACCTTATAATCGTGATGAAAATCATAAAGCGGTTGACTTAGAAGAAGCGGATCAAGCAGGCTTAGATACTTTAGGCAATAGAGGGCACCTACAAAACCTATTTTATGCAGGTAATATCACTACATTCAGCAATATAACAACACCCAATAGTAAACATTATAATGGCGAGACAACGGGAATATTAATCAACAATATTAGTACTGCTAGCAATAATATGTCATGTGATATTAATTATTCAAATTAGATAAGTGAGAACAAAATGAAAAGATTATACACACTAATTATTCTGCTAATAATTAATACACAAGCACTGGGAGTGGCAGCACTACAAACACCTAACCAAGAATTTATACAGCCCAACAATCAGATATTTACTGGAACATTAAAAGGTGATGAACATTTTAATTGGATAGATTTAGGAAAGGGTTATATTGCACTCTATAATAGTGATACTCAATATTATGAATATGCTTCTATCAATAGCAGTAATGGTATTGTACCCTCATCGGTTACCGTAGAACAACAGCTACATACTGACAATTCAACATCCCATAGTCCTTCTGAAAATACTGAAACAATAACAGAAGTGACTCTTGAGTCTACTATCTCATTTTCTGCCAATCATTCTAGTACAGGTGAAACAATAAAGATAAAGCCTATTACTAAAAAAGCAATTAGCCAGCAGATAAAAGTGAATAAAAAAATATTTTCTGACGCTCAAATTCAGGTGATTATAATACCTGATAACAACTAGCGCTTTTACCATCAATATCTAAGCTAAAATCTAACAGGAACTGTTGTCAGTTTAGAGCTTGCTTATAATATCGCTTACAGAGGTATGCCCATTTTTCTAAAAAAAATCAATATCACTATATTGAGAGGTAGTTATTCCCGTTACTTTTATGAACGACATGACAGAAGACTCTAAAATTTCGTCATATTTACCTTTTTTTAGAAGAATGGAGTGCTATCAAGCTTCTGCTAAAATCTAATGGAAATACTGGATCTAAAAGCCCAGCCTTTAAAAAAATCAACTCACCTCTAAAGCCGTAACACTCTGGTATCCACGAGGTAACATCTTGCCACGCCGACCCCGTTCACCCACATACTCCAACAACTCATTTTTTTGAATCGTCTTAAACTTCTTACCAGAGTGAACAATTAACTTCTGCTCAGCTTGCAATACAGCCACAGCCACCACAACCTCATCACCCGCTTTCAGGCTTTTAACAGGAATATTAATAATCTTATTCCCCTTGCCCTTAGCCATTTGCGGCAAATCACTGGCATCAATAATCAATAAATACCCACTACTAGTCGCTGCAACAACCTGAGCTGTATTAATATTTTCAATCAAAGAAGGCAATAGAGCACGCGAACCTTTAGGCACGGTTAATGTTGCTTTACCCCCTTTTGTTTTAGAAAACATATCCTGATATTGCACAATAAAACCATAGCCAAAATTACTACTCAATAAATAATACTGCTTAGGCATCCCCATCAACACATAATCAAAACGGGCATTAGCAGGCGCACTAAAACGCCCAGTAACAGGCTCACCCTGCCCTCGTGCAGAAGGCAAGCTATGGGCTATAAGAGAATAACTACGCCCCGTACTCCCTAGCAAAATCACTTGTTGATTAGAACGTCCTTGAGCGGATGATAAATAAGTATCCCCTTGCTTATAATTTAGTCCTACGGGGTCAAGCTCATGCCCTTTAGCAACCCGTATCCAGCCCATTTTTGATAAGACAACGGTTACAGGCTCAGCAGGTACTAAAGCACTTTCATCCAACACATGTGAAGCTTCACGAGCCACTAGGGGTGATTGACGATCATCACCATAGGTTTTTGCATCCGCTTCAAGCTCTTTACGAATTAAAGTGGTTAACCGTACAGGGGAGTCTAATAAGGCTTGTAAGTAATCACGCTCTTTCGCTAATGCTTTCTGTTCACTACGAATCTTTATTTCTTCAAGGCGCGCAAGATGACGTAGTTTAAGATCAAGAATGGCTTCGGCTTGAAGGTCGCTAAGCGCAAAGCGCTGAACTAAGAGAGGTTTTGGCTCATCATTCTCTCGAACAATCGCAATCACCTCATCAATATTCAAAAAGGCGATCAGCAAAGCATCCAAAATATGCAAACGTTGCAACACCTTATCCAAACGCCATTCTAAACGTCGTATTACCGTTGCTCGACGATACGCTAGCCATTCACTCAGAATAGCCTTCAAACCCTTTACCGAAGGACGACCATTAGTACCAATCACATTCATATTGACACGATAATTCTTTTCTAAATCGGTACTAGCAAAAAGATGAGACATCAGTTGCTCAAGATCAACACGATTAGAGCGTGGTGTAATGACTAAGCGAGTTGGACACTCATGATCAGATTCATCACGTAAATCATCAACCATTGGCAGCTTTTTAGCCCGCATTTGTTCAGCAATCTGATCAAGAATTTTACTCCCTGATACGTGATACGGTAGTGCAGTAATAATAATATCGCCCTGCTCCCGCTTCCAGCAAGCACGCATTTTAAGTGAGCCTAAACCCGTTTCATAGATTTTTAGAATATCTTCATGAGGAGTAATAATCTCAGCATGTGTTGGATAATCAGGACCAATAACATACTCAGTAAGATCCGTTGTTTCTAAATTAGGATTTTTCAATAAAGCAATACAAGCTTGCACGACCTCACGTAAATTATGCGGAGGAATATCCGTTGCCATACCGACAGCAATCCCCATCCCCCCATTGAGCAAAATATTAGGTAAACGGGCTGGCAATAAAGACGGCTCTTGTAAAGTACCATCAAAATTAGCCCCCCAATCAACCGTGCCCTCTCCCAGCTCTTGCAATAATACCTTGGCATAAGGTGTCAGCCGAGACTCGGTATAACGCATCGCTGCAAAGGATTTAGGATCATCCTGCGACCCCCAGTTGCCCTGCCCGTCAACCAAAGGATAGCGATAAGAAAAGGGCTGAGCCATTAATACCATCGCTTCGTAACAGGCTGAATCACCATGCGGATGAAACTTACCCAGTACATCACCCACCGTTCGAGCTGATTTTTTATGCTTAGATTTAGCTGATAAACCTAGCTCTGACATGGCATACACAATCCGCCTCTGGACAGGCTTTAAACCATCACCAATATGCGGTAATGCACGATCCAAAATAACGTACATCGAGTAATCGAGATAAGCCTTTTCAGTGTAAGCCTCTAGTGGAAGCGAATCAATGCCATCGTAATCCATTCAAATCTATCCTAATTGTTCACGTGCTGTTGCAATTTGTAGACGCACCTGATTCGGCGCTGTGCCCCCCAGATGATCACGCGCACTTACCGAGCCTTCTAGCGTCAGTACTTCGTAAACATCTTCGCCAATCACACTGGAGAATTGCTGTAATTCATCCAAGCTCATTTCACTGAGATCTTTTTTATGCTCAACACCATAGCCAACCGCCTTGCCAACGACTTCATGGGCATCACGAAACGGCATTTCTTTGCCAACCAAATAATCAGCAAGGTCAGTCGCCGTAGAAAAGCCCTGCATCGCCGCCATACGCATTGCTTCTTTATTCGTTTTTATATGCGGCATCATATCCGCAAAGGCACGCAAACTTCCCATTAGCGTATCAACTGTATCAAATAGAGGTTCTTTATCTTCTTGATTATCCTTGTTATAAGCCAAAGGTTGGCTCTTCATTAAGGTAATTAAAGAGATTAAATCCCCAATCACCCGCCCACTCTTGCCCCGCACCAACTCAGGGACATCAGGATTTTTCTTTTGGGGCATAATGGAAGAACCCGTACAAAAGCGATCAGGTAAATCAATAAAGTCAAATTGAGCTGAAGCCCACAATACTAATTCTTCAGAAAAGCGCGAGAGGTGTACCATAATAATACTAGCTGTCGCAGTAAACTCGATAGCAAAATCACGATCACTGACTGCATCTAAGGAGTTATTCGCAATACGATCAAAACCTAAAAGCTCTGCGGTATATTCACGATCAATAGGATACGTTGTTCCCGCCAGAGCCGCTGCACCTAATGGCAGTGTATTCACACGCTTACGACAATCTTCCAAACGTTCTACATCACGGACTAACATTTCATACCATGCTAATAAATGATGACCAAAGCTAATCGGCTGAGCGACTTGTAAATGAGTAAATCCAGGAAGAATAGTATCAATTTCTTGCTCTGCTAAGTTGACTAGACCCCTTTGTAAACGCTTTAACTCATTAAGAATAAAATCAATTTGCTCACGTAGCCATAAACGAATATCCGTTGCCACTTGGTCATTACGTGAACGACCTGTATGCAGTTTTTTACCCACATCACCGATCAGATCAGTCAAGCGAGCTTCAACGTTCATGTGAACATCTTCCAGCGCCACAGACCAATTGATTTCACCCTGGTCAGCCTGTTTTAAAATCACCGCTAAACCATCATGAATCTGCTGTTTTTCATCTTCCGTCAACAAACCTACTTTTGCTAACATTGCTGAATGTGCTACTGAACCTTCAATATCTTGTCGATAAAAACGCTGATCAAAATTTATTGACGCTGTAAACTCTTCAACAAAAGCATCTGTTGCCTCACTAAAACGTCCACCCCAAGGCTTATCACCATTGTTTTCACTCATAATTATCACATCTAAAAATACAAAGTTACCGATATTAGGAATATGCCCAAACCGTTACAACAAAGCAGAAACATAGCATAGTGAAGGCGAATTTTCTAGGCGACGACCTGTGTTGTTTAAGACTTTTTAAGCTACCTATGTGGTAGTGAACATCAACATCGAGCAAAATGCTGGGAACTTTTGTTTCTAAGCTACCTGTGCGGTAGTGAACGTGATTTATAATTGAATCCAAGCACCTGTAGTCTTCTAAGCTACCTGTGCGGTAGTGAACACGAATTATAAATAAAAAATACATCTAAAATCAAAAATATATCCTTTATTTACCCTTTTTACCCAATGAAAATTACTCCGATTGTAACCAGTTGATTTAAAATAACTTAAATTACTCACCAAAATCATTGGTATTTTCAAGAAAAAACTATCCTTCATCCAGTCAAGGAAACTAAGATGATCAAAAAAAGCCCCTTGCCCTAGTAAGCAACGAAAACAGCTAACCTGATCTGAATAAAAAAGCGAGGCAATAAGAAGTATTGCTTCGCTTTATTAAAGAATTGAAAAACTATTTAGTAACCACCACGACTGATTAAATAATTAATGGTTGATTGGCGACCACCAATTTTTGCTTGATCTAATGGAGTGCGCTGATAAGTATCTTTAGGGTTAATTGCCGCACCTCTATTAACTAATAATTTAACAATGTGTAATCGCCCATTACGAGCCGCTGAATGTAATGCAGTCCACTGATTATGTTCACGACGATTAATATTAAAACCAAGGTTCAAACAACGACGGACAAAACCAATATTGCCCTGACTAGCCGCTTTATGAAATGCATCATTTTGTCGGCACTTTACTTTTGCCATACCGCTTGGCTTGGACTTGATACAACGTTTAAGCTGTCTTTCTCGTATTCGTATCTCTCTGCCAGAAGTTAATGACGAAACACTTTTACACCAGTTGCGATGAGCTCCTATTCCCATAGACCAACGTTTACGAATATTCCATGATGTTAAAGGAATTTTATGAGTACACTGCTGATTACGTCGTTTCGCTTGCTTCCTTGCAAGACGAGCGTATTTATAACAGTAGCTTGGAAAAGCAGAGTGTGAAGAATAAGTCTCACCTTCTAAACGAGAAGACCAATAGTTAGCGGATGCATAACCTGCTGTCTGTTGAAAAGGAGCTGACATAGCAGGAAGCAATACACTACTTGCTACAATAAAGAGCAATAGTGAACGGTAGAGATTGCGTGTTTTCATTTTAAATATCCTAAGTAAATGATTATAAGGGGTATAATTTAAAATGCGCGTTTAATACACAAAACGTCTCAATTTTTTTAATTTTTTCCCTCATTAGGTCTTAAAATAAAGTATTGGCTACGGTTTTTCATTAAGCCTGCGCTTACTTCTGCTTGTTTTCCAGTGCCATAAAACATATCTGCACGTAACTCACCTTTAATTGCTCCCCCTGTATCCTGAGCGAAGACTAATTTTTGTAATGGTCTTTTTGCTTTATCAGGATATGTTGTATCAACATACATCAATGACCCTAAACTCACTTTCTTAGGATCAATCGCAATACTTCGCTCTGGTGTTAGCGGCACATTGAGCGAACCTATCGGGCCTTCTTTAACTTCATCACGTAAACTAAAAAAGATATAACTAGGATTGGCATTTAATATAGCAAGCGCCTTATCAGGGTTATCTCGCAACCATCCTTTAAGACTAAAAAGGTTCATATCTTTACGTGCTATCACCTCTTTCTCAATTAATATTTTACCAATAGAATGATAAGGTTGACCATTTTGATCAGCATAGCCAACACCAATCACTTTACCATTAGGTAATTCCACACGCCCTGAGCCTTGAATATGGAGAAAAAATAAATCATTACGGTTATCAACCCAAATAATTTCCTCACCTTTCAAGGGAGACTCAGCACTATCAATGGTTTTGCGATCATAAAAAGGAATAATCTTATTCCCCTCCACTCGACCACGTACCCGCTTACCTTCTAAATCAGGGTATAAATTACCTAACTCAATCCTTAACATTGCCTTTGGTGGTGCATAAATAGGATACTGATAGCGATCACTTTTTTTATAATCACCTTTAAGCAAAGGCTCATAATAACCCGTCATTAAACCTTGTTTTTTTTCCTTACCCTCTTTGTGTGCAATCAATTGATAGGGCGTAAAGTGGCTTTCAAAAAATTGTTTAGCAGCAGCATTAGTGATTGCTTGATTTGCAGTCTGCTGCTTAGCATCTGTACAAATGGTTTGCCATACCACTTCTTTCTTTGCCATTACTTGACAGTTTTTAATTAAAGCTGGCCATGCTTCGGCATGTTGATCCTTTCCCCAGTTCGGCAATACTGAAAAGTCTAGGATACTAGAGTAAGAAAGCCCTGTTATGGGTTTGGGTTTGGGTTTAATGGAATCAGAGGTTGTTGAGTTATAAAAAAAATAGTGATATATCAATAGAATAAAGAGGATTAATACAGATGAAAGAAGGATAGTATTAAGTAAACGTTTTTGATTTATCATGGAGTAGTTTTTGCCTTTGAAATATTAATATTCTCCTTTATTATATCAATATTTGGATGCCTACTTGGAAATTTAACATTTAAAATAGAGAGAATATGGCATTCTTCACTCCCCAGTTAGTAGCGGTTATGTTCTAACTGCTATTGGTGTATTGTAGTTATAGATAAATAGCTTGGTTACCATCTGGTGCCAAACCACTTTTTTAGAAAAAAATAATGTTTTTTGCACATAGCGTGAAATTCTTTGGCGTAGAGTATTATTCCAGCGCTCAATATGAGCCGTCTCCCGTCTCCTTTTCTACACTTTGATGGGTTTTAGCATCAAATACTCTTTCATAGGCACTCCAAAAGTTACTGTATTTATGGCAATGCTTGTAAGGTGCAGGGATTTTATTTCATAGCTTACGACAACTTTTGTCCTCCTCTGCTTCCGATGACAAAGGAAGCAATCTGTCGAGTTTGACGACAAAGTACCATTAAAGGAAACACCACTCCTCTTTGAAAAATAGCTCATCAGAAAAATTTGAAATTAAACACTGCGCAAATCATAATGGTTCAAAAATCGAAATTAAAAATCCATTACGGTTTTATCTATGTTGTTTCAGGTTTTATTGGTCTCATTTTGCATTCAGGTTTGAATCCAGGCGAACTCTTAAATAGTATTAGAACTGAGCATTCAACAGCAGGGACTAATACTGTTAATGCCGTTAAAACCGATATAAATCATGTGGTTGAATAAACAACACAAATCAAGAAAGGACTAGTTTCTCTCTAACCCTCCCCACTACCACCCCTCATGCGGCTCCACAAGGGGTGATTCACTAGCCGTTCGAATAATGAGATGTGATCCATTGATCTCTCAGTGAAACTAAGCCTTGTGCTTTTAGGTACTTCCTACAATGCAGAAAGCCCTATTGTCTTGATACTTTTATTATAAATCATCCTTACAGAAAACAATATAGCTGAACATCCACTACACTTAGTCATAACATGTAAAAGGAATGGACTCATGATAATGACAATTCGCCTAGTAGCTCTCGCCTCTTTGCTCTTTGTACTCAGTGGTATTGCACAGTCAGAGCCGGCAAAGAATGAATATCGTGATAAAGCGAAAGATGGCACCCAAAGCATTGAGACACTAATCCGTCAGCACCTCTCTTTGAGAAATATGGATGTAGGATCTCGAGCTCCTGTATTAGCAAAAGACTATGCCATTCCTATTCGTAATCCCTTTTTAAAATTACCCGAAGCAACGTATCAAGCCTTTGCTAAAAAAGGCATTGATTTAAAGGGCATGTCAAAATATAAAGCCTTATATATGGCGGGAGAATTGACTGGGGTTTATGGGGTTAAGGTTGTCAATACTAAGGCAAATGTTGTATTAGTCATCGGAACTAAGAGTATCACACACCAAACTATATTTAGTCGTGGCCCTGTCGTTGTACTCGGTAAAAGTAACATGATGAGTGGTATTTACAGCAAAGATTTACTCTGGGCTATTAATGCGATAGGAAGCCCTATGATTGGCTATCCTAGTGTATATACCTTGAGTACAGGAAGAAACTATAGTCCCTATACTAATAAGGAAGAGTTACAAAAAATCGCCGCCTTGGGTCAGAAGAAAACCACTTACACTCCATCAGAATTCAAAGAAATAAAGGATATTTTATTACATAAATCAAAAGAAATTTTTAAAAAAATTGTATTGAGGATAGAGATACCTGACTTAAAGGAAGTTAATAATACGGAACGAAATCAGTACCGCTGTGCAAATTATGCAAAAACAGCAGTAGAGCAACATCAAATCAATCTAGACTTAAAATGTGGCTTCAAAGGCTTACGTTGGAATAAGAACAAGAAAGGTCAAGAAAACTGGTGCTTAACGGTTTTAGATATATTATCAGATAAAGAAAATATTGCTCGAGAAGAGAAGCTATCAGGATGCTTTACTAAAAAAACATCCAGTAGCAATCCTAGTAATCAGTTAAAACTCCCTAAAGAATGCCACAACCCTGACAGGAAATATACTCCAGTTAAATCAATATATTATGACTATAAGTATAATAAAGAAATCGCTCAATTAGTACAAGATGGACTCATTGAATACGATTATAATAAAGATGGCAAAAAAGATTTTGTCTTTGTTGAGCAAAGTAAAAAAGAGGTAAAAATTGCGGTTTGTATGAGTAGTCAATCAAACTACCAACGCCTAAAAACGAATATGAATCATCGATTAGATCAGAGCATTACTGATAGCCAGAAATATAATATCAACCAAGACAATGATCAGCTGATTATTCGAATCGACCGATTTGCTCATAATGACGGCAGTAGCTTCCGAGTGACTAACTTTCGTTATAATACGACTAAGCAAGCTTTTGAAATAATAAAGAGTAAAACTGATGTGAGTACAGTGAGCTCTGGAGGTCTCACTTCGATAATGGGGTTACCCGATGTCCCTGAGATTTTTTAGATGGATATTAAGTCATTGGTAAAAAATTGGCTGATCGCTTGATCAGCCAATGGAGAACATCAGCCAACAGGAAATCATACTTTTGATAAAGCGAGATCTATGCTCTTGCAAGCTAACCCCCTTATGTGTCAATTTACATAAATATTTCCCCATATGCTTTGAGAAATCATTTAAGGGCTGAATCTCTTCCTTAAGGAAAATACCTTAAATATTAGTAAATATTATCCATCTTATAAGCTTTATTGATTCATTATTAAAAAATAAAAACAATTAAAATCAACAAGATGAAAGATTCAACTATGCTATACTTGCTATTTAAGACTGAATTATTTTAAAAAAAATGCTTTTTTTTTAAACAATTCAGTATAGACTCTTTATATTTGGAAAATTAATTGATCGCATCGAGCCATAGTATTGTATTACCAACAGGTGAGCTAAATTTAAACTTAGCTCCCAGTGACTTCAAGTTGGATAACTTAACCAGCTATGCTGCAAGGCAAAATCCAAAGCGTGGGTTTTTATTTGTCAGCAAGCTATTAGCAAAGTACTGGCCATCTAAGCCCACTGAAATGCAAGAAATGTACCAATACTTGGCATCTGTTTTAGCCAGTTCTGTACAGGGGAAAAGTGTTTTTGTTGGGATGGCAGAAGCTGCCGCAGGGTTAGGACAAGGTGTTTATGAAGCTTACTTAGCCTTAGAGAGGGAGAATACTGAGCATCTCTTTATCCACACTTCACGTTATTTATTAGCCGAAACACAAGCATTAGATTTTCAAGAACAGCATAGTCATGCTGCACAATTTTATTTATATGTCCCTCCTGAGCCACAGTTACAAAATATCTTTGTAAATGCCCAAAGCTTAGTATTAATTGATGATGAATTAACAACGGGTCGAACCTTTGTGAACCTAATTAAGGCATATCAAAAGGTTAATTCAAACCTTGAGAGTATTATTATTGTCAGCATCCTCAATTTTGTTGACCTTGAACGACAACAAGAAATCCAACAACAACTGGGTAGGAAGGTAAAGTTTATTTCTGCATTAGCCGCTGATGTCGATTTTACTAAAAATCCCGACTATTGCTATACAGAGATTCCCAATGTTTTAAGCACCTTAGATTGTAAGCGCCAAAGATTATCCTTAGTCGCAGGGCGGCTAGGTATACAAGGACGATTAAATGTTGATATGTCCGCATTGCAAAAATTAACAACATCATGGAAAAAAGAGCAACATATTTTGGTATTAGGGACTGGTGAGTTTGTCCATGTTGCTTTTTTAATGGGACAATTTTTAGTCAAATGCGGCTGGAATATTCGTGTCCAATCAACGGCGCGCTCCCCATTAGTTAAAGAAGGCGTCATTAAAGAAAAAATGGAATTTATTGATAATTATGCAGACAATATCCCCAATTACCTTTATAACGTAAAAGAAGGGCAGTATGATCATATTGTACTTTGTCACGAAACACCCATGAGTTCACCTTTACAAGCGATGATAAAACAACTTAATGCGACGTCATTCTATTATGCTGATGAAAAAATTTCTCTTTCTTGATCTTGATGATACGGTGTTTCAAACACGTCGTAAATGTGACTCACTTGAGCATGCCACTCCTGCTGCCTTTTCTTTATCGGGTGAGCCAAGTTCTTATTACTTACCTAAGCAAAAAATATTGCTCAAGCTATTACAAGATCACTGGCAAATCATTCCCACCACAGCACGAACTAAAGCGGCCTACAAGCGAGTTGAATTGGGTGTGCCTTGTGAATCTGGTGCCATCTTAAATCATGGTGCAACTATTTTATTACCGAATGGACAAGAAGATAAGCAATGGCGAGCAACAATAGAAACCCAGTTACTTAAATTACAACCTTTATTTAGTCAACTAAAACAGGCAATAGAGCAATACGCTGAGCAACATGACCTTAATTTATTAGTGAGAATTATTGATGAGGCAGAATTAGAATACTATGTTGAAGTACGTCATCATGATAAAAAATATAAAGTATTACAAGACCTTTTAACCAACTGTATTCGACCTTTGCTAGCAAATTCATTGGACTGCCAAGCTTACTTAAATAGCAATTTACTGAGCATTTTACCTAATATTGTTAACAAATCTCATGCTGTAAACTACCAATTAGAAAAACTCAAACAACAGTACGGTGAAATAATGACAATGGGTATGGGGGATAGCCAAAGTGATGCGCCCTTTATTGCTTTATGTGATTATGCCATGATCCCTCAAGGGACACAGCTACACCAACAATTAATGACTCAATAAGGTTTAAAAGGCTAAGGCGAATGAATTCTATTTTTACGGGTAGCTATACAGCTGATGATGTTCAATTTTTACTTAAACCGATTGATGTACCTGATACACCTGTCATAGAAAAAGAACGGCTTATTCAACTTGAAAATCGGCATTACAGCGAAATGCTAAGCTATGAAAGTCCGCCTTCTGCTGACTATATGGCACTTTTTCATCAGGCAATGCAATATAATCAACAGCAAATGGCAACGGACTGTATTCGCTTAGCGGATAAAATTGCAAAGAGTCGAGAGGAAGAGATTGTTTTAGTTTCATTGGCTAGAGCAGGGACACCAGTAGGGGTGATTTTAAAACATGCCTTAGTTAACCATTGTCAGCGAAAAGTTTGGCATTATTCTATTTCTATTATTCGTGATCGTGGTATTGATGAAAATGCACTGCAATATATTTTAGATAGGCACTTAGATAGTAGTCTCGTTTTTATTGATGGCTGGACGGGAAAAGGAGTAATTGCTAAAGAATTACACAAAAGCATTGCGGGCTATAATCAAAAACACCAACTATCTATTGATTCAGGCTTATTTGTATTAGTTGATTTAGCGGGTGTTGCAGCCGTATCAGCAAGTGCTGAAGATTATTTGATTCCCTCTTCGATTTTAAATGCGACAGTCTCTGGTTTGATTAGTCGCTCAGTGCTCAATAGCACTTATATTAATGATAATGATTTCCATGGTTGTGTTTATTATTCACAATTTGAATCAACGGATTTATCACAATGGTTTGCTCGTCAGATAGCCAAACAAATAGATTTATTATGGAATAAAGTACTAGCAACTGAAATATCACCCATCAGCCAAGCTGAGCTACAAATACGTTCTCAACAGTTTCTAGAACGTGTAAAACATGATTTTTCTGTATCAGATGAAAATCGAGTGAAACCAGGTATTGCGGAGGCAACACGGGTTTTATTACGCCGTGTTCCTGATTTATTGTTATTACGTGATCAACAGGACTTAGCAACAGCTCACCTCACTGTCTTAGCACAAGAAAAAAACGTAACAATAAAATATATCACTGATTTACCCTATCGAGCGGTCTCTTTAATTAAAGAAGTCACTGCCTAATTTATTTATAACAACACATAAGGATGAAGTATTATGGGTCTACAAGATTTCATGACAGGTTTGAAAAATAAAGCAACTGAGTTAAAAACGGAAGCATTAAAATTTAAAAATAAAAACTTTTTACAAGCAGCAATGGCGGGGTCTGCACTATTAGCTTTCGCTGATGGTGATGTATCAGCAGATGAAAAGACGAAAATGGTTAAGTTCATTGAAAATTATGAGCCACTCTCTGTCTTTAAAACAATGGATATTATTACTGCTTTTAAGGAATATGTTACTCAATTAGAATTTGATAAGGATATCGGTGAAGCTAAAGCTTTTGAAGCCATTAATAAAATGAAAAGCAATGATCAAGCATCGCGTCTAATCATGCGCTTAGTGATTGCTATTGGTGCAGCCGATGGAGATTTTGATAATGATGAAAAAGCAATGGCACGTCGAGTTGCTAATGAATTAGGATTGAATCCAGCAGATTTTGAATTATAAGTTATCCTTAAATGACAAATTTAGTTTTTAACTATTTAAAAACTATTTTTCATAAAGTACTCGCTAATTACTCGCTGGATAATACCAATACCTAGATATAATAAATTAAAAATTATGTCTAGGTGGTTATTAATACCAATTAACTATTAGTTATAGTAATAATAACGAGTCGAGCTTCCTTTTCCTTAGAAAATAATAATTTCTTCCCATTAGTTAGTTCGATCATAGACCCCATTGCAATAGCTTTATCCTCTGAAACATCTTTCAAATCAGGTAAATGTTCATTAATAAAATACCATTGACCTGCATGATATGAAAAATACCCAAGTCTGGCTTTATCCAAAGTCTTTAGTTTTTCATTTCTAATAATATTCCTATCAGTATGCCATTGGTGTAAAGTAGTATTATTGTAAACCACTAATCTGTGATTTTCTGGCTTCCAAACATCCGTTTTAAACTGATAATAAAAATCTAATACAGGAATACTGTCTTTATATTGAGTATTGCAAAAAGGGCAAAATACTTTTTTCGTATTATCAAAAACAAACCACTGTTGATCACAATGATTATTACTACACTTCAACTTTAAATCACTAGTTTTTATTAAAGCCTGCTCCCAAGCATCAGCAGTAGGTCGCAGGCTAGGATTATGTAAACCTTCAATAAATGATTGCTCAAATAGTTTTTTAAGATAAGGACCTGCTATGCTATAAGGTATTGCTTTAAGATCTGTCCAAGGTTTAAACTTATCTAAATTATCACCATATTCTCTTTTAAAATTACGGTTACTATCATCAGTAGGATGTTCAATAAAGAGCGCCTTTGATCCCATTAATAATTGCTCTTCCTCCTCAGTATCAATCGGTCCAAAAAATTTACCCCCACGCAAAGGATGCCGATAGAAAAGATACATATAGATCAAGACGGCTAAAGCATGAAGGTCTGTTAATCGACTAGGTAATTTTCGCTTAGGGTCAGTTTTATCTAAATCTTTACTTGCAAGTACTTCTGGTGCAATAAAATCTGCTGTCCCAATAACATCTGGAGGAAATAAGCCAGGTACAACAAGTCCATCTATATCGATAATTGCAGCCGTTTTTGATACAGGATCAATCAGTACATTTTTATAAGAAAGATCTGAATGAGCCAGCCCTGCTGCATGTAATCTCTTAACACCTCTCGCAATATTGACACACACTTGAAAATAACTTAGCCAATCTCCTAGCTCAGAGGCATCCAAGCGAGAGGGGGATTTAGCTACTCTAAACTTTGCACTAGTAAACCATTTCCCTTCTTTTTCAGAATTTTTAAGAATATCGCTTCCCGCATAGCCTTTCTTAAAAAAGAAATTACGACTATAAAATGGAACAATAATACCAATTTTATCACCCTGTTTAATAACATCTGTTGGCCATGAATAGAGCTCCTTATAATATTCTCCTCCCTCTCTATTAAAGAAGCTATTATAGTATTGTGTCACTATTTTTTTTAGACGTTCTTCTGCATTGTAGTCTTGTTTATCTCGATACAAAGCAACAACATATTTTTTATCTTGGCTAAAATAAACATCTTTCATGCCACCTTGTTTAGGCTCACCATTATCAACATAGTGATAGGATTTACCCTTATTAATAATTGATTCTACTGTGACTATTTTTTCTGACATATTAATATACTATTGCTAAGGTTCTATCGTCATGATTACCTCGACTCCAAAAATCCATCCACTTCGACAGCTGCTTATCTATGATTGTATCATCATGAAAAATATTGATATTATCTTCATTATTACCTTTTAAGTCTTGAATAAACTTTACCCACTCTGTATCTTTTTCTAAGTTTGCTTCCACACCAAATTTAGGATCATAGATACCATCAGTCATAAGGAATAAGTAAGAAAAATCAGGAATAATAGTCAATTGAAATCGACTTTCAGGCGGTCTTTCTTTTGAATGAAAAATATCATTCTGAGTAATAAACCGAGTACCTCCTCCATATTCACCAACATCAAGCCAATTTAATAATGTTGATTTATTATTCGTATCAACAGCAGCTATCGGACAATCACCAACACCAAAGGTTAAGAAGATATAACCATAATCAAACTTCTTAAATAAACAGAATATTAGCGTTGCATGATAGTATTCTAATGCACTTTTTATTGATTCATTAGAAAAGAAAGCAGGAGATGTTTTATATAAATTTTCTGCATAATTTTTCACAGCATTATGTGCTTGAAGAGCGGCTCCATACAAAATCTTTTTGGAGTCATTCGTTAGCTTATTTTTTAACTCTTTATCTTCAGGGTTTAAAGAAGCTAGTGCTTTATCAAATTGAGCAAAGGCTATCGCTTTATCATTAGAAAGAGAAGTTAAACCCTCAAAATAACTCACAATACTTTCACAGACAAGAGCTGAACCTTTTCTAGAATATGGCGCACTACCTGCCCCATCTGAAACAGTCACAACAGACCAATCTGATTTTTCAAAGTGCTTAAAAGCATAATCATCATCTCTAAAAGACCCCACATGCTGATGAGATCTCCCTCTTTTAGAGGACACTACAATTTTTCTACTGCCTAGCGGACTAAAATCTGATGAATTATCTTCTTTCCAGTAATGAGCCTCTTTATTACTAGGAATATTATTCCATAGTGATTTTGGATCAGGATTTATCACTAGCATTATTTCTTTTTTAAAGAATTTTTCTAAAATACGGCTATGTTTTTTCAATGTATATTTTAATATTAACGGGAAGTTACCACTATTATTAGGGCTTCCTACAATATGACATTTATTTTTATCATATGAAAGACCACATTTTTCAAGACCTAAAATATCTATAATATTAATATCATTAAGTCCTAGGGACTTTATATCAAAATAAAATTCATAAAAAGTATTCTTAATACCATTAGGTATCACCACATTTTTCGATGAAATATCATCCACTATTTTTTTCACTTCCCACTTACACATGATTATTTTTTGATAATCCAATATCGCTTTAGTTAACTTTTTTACATCATTACTGACAAAGAAGCCTTTAAATAAATCTTTTTTATCTTCGGGAATATCTATTGAGGCATGAAAAAATTCAAATAATAGCTCTTCATCATTACCCTTGAGCCTTTTCAATATTCATTCCCCCTGCACTTGAACCATATTGCCCTTCTACTCCACACCAAGGACAGGTATTTAATCCCTCAACTCCGATACAGTGTAATTTACTACATGAACAAACGGCAAAGCTATGCTGATTACCACAACATGGACAAGTAGGAGCACCCATTAATCTGCTCGTATTCACTTGTGCTCCAATATAACTCATATCAGAGAGTTCAAAATAAGAATCATTGACTTTATATGCACCAACAAGATGGTATTGACAATCATTTTGTTTATTAATTATCATACCAAAAGCACGCTTATATTTTATAAGATACGTTTGTTTTGTTTTTTGACATTTAGCAACCAAAACAACATGATTTTCATCAGAATTAGTATTAATATCAGCCGTTAATTTAGATAAATCGATCTTTGATAAAGCATCATTCGTTGTTGGCGCTAAATCAAAATCAGAATTATTTTTATCGATAGCAATACTACTAATTTTTATGGAATTAGTCACCCACTTAAAGAATTCACTATAAGCTTCTTTGTCAGTATTTTTAAAATTTAAGACATTATCAGTCATTTCACCTAATAGACTTAAATTGGATTCTTCTCCTATCGATACTGCGACCATATTAGCAGAATTTGACCAAGTTTTTTTCCACTTTCCTATGGCATGAGCCGTGTCATCTGTTGGTGTGCCATCAGTAAATAAAAAGACAATAGGCTTCCAATCGCCTTTTTGCTCTGCGGTGGTTTTTCTAACATCTTTATCCATTGCTTTCATTAGATGCTCTAAACCTGAACTCAATGATGTGCCACTGCCAACAAAAAACTTGGGTGGGTAAAAACTTATTAGCTCTTGGTATTCTAATAGTGTTTGTGTTTTACCCGCAAAAACAATAATTGAAACCCAAACGGTTTCCATTGCATTAGGGTCAGACTTTAATGTTTGAATAATGGTAGAAATACCTTCTTCTACTTGCTCAATGGGTTCTCCTATCATTGACTCAGAAACATCTATTAAAAAATAGATAGGTAATCGTCTCATAATATTCCTTATTTTATCATTTTAATCTAAGTTATTAAATTAAGTCAGTGAGTAACCCATAGTTTCCGCTGCCTGTGAACCGTATTACAGAAGACTCTAGAATTTTGTGATCTTTGCCTTTTTAGAACAATGGCGTACCATCAACCTCCCACTAGAACTTAGCGTGAATGACGAGTAAGTAGATGATAATAATCGTTATTTTAATCTAGACAACAATAGGAATTGCTTTAGGTGCTTAATTCAGCAAGCCATTGACTCATCTCGGTGGATGATTATTATATAAGCACAGTAGATCTTTCTGGCTATGTAACAATATTCATTTCTGAGGGTGGAGGTGGAAGTTGCATTGTTTCATTAACTCCCAAACTATTATTGCCTCTATCAATAGTCTCAGAAACCCACTTAAAGAATTGCTTTAGTGTTGAACTATCCGCTGTTTCTAAATGAACAACGGTGTCCGCTAATTCTTTAAGCCTTTCTTCATTGGCTTTTAGCCCTGCTGCACAGCCAATTATTGTCGAGAAACCTAAAGACTTTATCTTTGGAATCATTCGATTATACAGTCCAGTATCAGAAGGATTACCATCGGTAAAAAGAAATAATAAGGGCTTCCAGTCTCCCTTTTGCTCATTAGTTGTTTTTCTCACTTCAGATTTTACTTTGTTATATAGCACTTCCAAAGCCATCCCTGTATAAGTTGGTCCACTTTCAGGGCATTTTATTTCAGGAACTTGCAAGGTTGGCAAATCAATTAATGGGACGATTTCATTAACGTCTCTATCAAACGTTATAATACTAATCCAAAGTGTTTCAGAGGCTTGGGCATCTGATCTTAGCTCATTTATCATGCCCGCTAAGGCATTATTCAGAGCTTGAATGGGTTCTCCATACATAGAACCTGAAGTATCAAGTAATAGATATACTGGTAAGCGTCTCATCAATAAATCACGTCACAATATTGAGTTCAGAAGGTGGTGGTGGCAGTTCATTTAAACTGGTCACTTCTTTCCCTGAATCTTCAACTTTAGTAGAGGAAACGCCGATTGATGCCGTAACCCAAGAGAAAAACTTCCCAATACTTTGGCTATCGGCTGTATCTAGGCTAACGACATTTTTTGTAATCTCTTTTAAAATACTGGTATCCGCACCTGAACCCGCAGCACAAGCAACAGTATAAGCGACCTTTTTCTGACTAAATTCCTGTAATCCTGCTTTCCAATCATCCGTTGGATGACCATCGGTCATAATAAAAACCAATGGCTTCCAATCACCTTTTGTTTCTACTGTTGTATTTTTTACTTCTTTGTCAATACAATCACTCACCACTTTAAGGGCTTCACCCAAAGCCGTCGTTCCTGTTGGTTTAATATCAGGCATCTGAAAAGATGATAGATCAGTCAAAGGAACGATTTGTCTTGCTGAGCTATCAAAAGTAATGATACTTAAAAAAGCTGTTTCGATAGCCTGTGGATTTTGACGAAGCCCACTCAGCATGACTTGTACGCCATTGCGAACAGCTTCTATAGGCTCTCCCATCATAGATCCAGATGTGTCTAACAGTAAGTAAACAGGTAGTTTTCTCATATTCTCCTTTCATTCATACTTTGATTAGCTGTATTTATTGACAAAATCTTGTAAACCAGACTTCATTCCAACGCCAACTGCTTCAAATTTCCATTGATTATTACGTTTATAGATACGTCCAAATTCTACCGATGTTTCAACCGAAAAATCTTCATCAAGATCAAATTTCATTAATTCATTTGAAGTACTATCATCAATAATTCTAATAAATGAATTTCTTACTTGTCCAAAATTTTGTTTTCTCGCTTGGTAGTCATGAATAGTCACAACAATACATAACTCAACAGCTGATGGGTTGATTAGAGAAAGGTCAACAATGATTTGCTCATCATCACCATCACCATCACCCGTAAGATTATCTCCAGTATGTATAACAGACTCATCAGGTGATTTAAGATTATTATAAAAGATGAAGTAGTCATCAGATAGTAGCTTGCCATCTTTTCCTAAGATAAAAACAGAAGCATCTAGGTCAAAGTCATTACCCGTGTCAGATTGGTTTTCATCCCAACCCAAACCTAAGGTAAATTTCATATTATTCAGTACTTCTCTTTGCCCTTTTTGCAAATCAATCGCCATAATATCCCCTTAAATTATGATTTAGCGGTGAGACTTAATAATATCCGAATGATAACGTTATATTTTGAGTTCAGATATTATCTGTAAACACAGAGCCATTCTATTTAACAATATAAGAAAACAAAAGGTTCAATCTGGAAAAATAACTGTTAGTTCTGAAAAGTAATTAAATCTTTATTCATTAGTCAGTGGATAAAATAAATTCAGCTATATAACATTATAATAAATATTTATTGCAATAGAAATTCACTTTAGGCACTTACTGATACCCTACTATATAAAAATATAGTAGGGTATCAAACTTTTTAATACAAAAAAGTTTTTAACAATCTAGCCAATACTAACACCATGTAGCTGTGCCATTGGACCTAGTCCACCTTTAAATCCTTGACCAATCGCTTTAAATTTCCACTCATTACCATGCTGATATAGCTCACCAAATATTAGCGCTGTTTCAACAGAATAATCTTCTGATAGGTCATAACGAACTATTTCTTCATTATTATCCTGATTAACAATTCGCATAAATGCATTCGATACTTGACCAAAGTTTTGGTTTCTTTCTTCAGCCTGATGTATGGTAATTCCAATAGTAATTTTCTTAATATTGCTTGGAACTTTACTAAGATCTACCTTAACAGCTTCATCATCACCATCACCATCACCTGTCAGGTTATCACCAGTATGTTCAACAGACCCACAAGACGATTTCATATTGTTATAAAAAATAAAGTTATCATCAGCAGGTATCTTGCCATCTTCACCGACCATAAAACAAGAGGCATCTAAGTCAAAATCAGCACCATCCGTGGCTCGAGTATCCCAGCCAAGACCAAGGATACATTTACTCATACCTGGTGCAATTTTATCTAATGAAACATTGCCGCCTTTCTCTAATGAAACACCCATATTAATTTACTCCTTATAGTTACACTTCAGAGAGTTAGTTATCTCACACGCTAACTCATGTTTTAAAAATTATTCAATACCTTCACTAATTTCCATTGAAGATGAAGATAGTATTTTAATTAGTAGTTCCCGCTTTATCGTATCTATAAAATAAATTGATCACTATTTAAGTCTAAAGCCTTGATTTTTGGTTGCTAAGATATTGCAACTCTCTTGCTTTATAACTAAAATGGAAACTGCTGTATTTTAATAATTATATCAATTCATTGCTTAGTCGCAGATATTTATCAAAAATACGCTATGTTATTTTAGCAAAGATAGGACTCTTATTGTTTATTTTTTAATAAATAACTTTCAGCACTAAAAATAGCTATTCATCATTTTTATACGCCTTTATCAAGCCAGATAATAAAAACATATAGAGGCTATCAGTCATTCCCCTTGCCCCTGTAACCTACATTATAGAAGCCTCTAGAATTTTTAATTTTCTACCGTTTTTAAAAGAACCACAAAGTATTAAAGGTGTCAGCTAAAATTTAGTGAAAACTGCTGAGATACTTATATGCTAATAAATTATTTAGCTTAGACTGACAACTAACTAAAGCCTGATCTGCATTTCTAGATATTGATCATTAGTTAATTTTATTAAAAAATGAGTTTTTAATAACACCCCAAAAGACAAGTTAGCCTTGGGATATTATTAAATTCTCATTCCTAAAGATAAGAACTTGCTGTTGTATGAAGAGTCTGCTCTAATTTTTTATCATTAGTCGCATCACCAATAGCATTAAACTTCCAGTTTGAATTGTGACGGTATAAAACACCTAGAATCATTGAGGTAGAGCCACTAAATTTTGCATCATTAGCTATATTATATTCAGCTAAAATATCATCGACTCGTGTTGGAGTACCTTCATAAAGTCTTAGGCTCGCAAAAGGAATACTGGCAAAATCTTGTCCTTGAAAACTATTTAATACAACCGCTACATACTTAACATTAGCTGTCACTCGATTTAATTCAACAGTAATAATTTCATTATCAAGACCATCATCACCATCCATGTCACCTGTTAAGTCATCACCACTATGGCTGACAGAACCATCTCGACTTCTCAGTTCACCATAATAAATGACTTCTAATAAATTTTTTGATTCATCAAAAAGACCAATACTTGCATCAAGATCAACCGCTACTTTTTTTGATCCAAAAAATCCTTTTTTTTCAATAGCACCCCAATTAACACCAATACAGACTCTTGTTAATCCCTGTCCTCCTTTTTCTAAGTTTATTCGTTGTCCCTTTTCTAAATTAATACCCATAGTGTTCTCCTAGTTGTAATAAGTTATTTTAAATCTCTATTGATTTACTCTTACCATGAAGTGAATAAAAATAAACTTAACAGCGCTCAATGCCATAGTAAGCAACAGTTAATAATGGTTATTTTAATTTCTATTGCAATATAACTTTAGTTTAAACACTTACCGTATTTACTTTTTTTTTATGTACAGAATGTGCAAATGCGATACCGATAAACCCAACACCGATTAAACCAGTGATTACTTCAGGAATATGGATAAAAGTCTTTAAAAACATAATACAAGCAAGTGCAGTCATTGCATAAAAAGCACCATGTTCTAAGTAAATATACTCAGCCAATGTATCTTTTTCAACTAATAGTATGGTGAGTGAACGAACAAACATAGCGCCAATACCTAAACCGATTGCAATAATGAAGATATCGCTTGTGATGGCAAAGGCACCAATAACACCATCAAAACTAAAGGATGCATCCAGTACTTCAAGGTAAACAAACATTGCTAAGCCACTTCTTGCAATATTATTAAGGGTTCTCTTTTTCTCACGGTTTTCCATAAAGTCGGTCAGCTTTTCAATCAATGCAAAAGTCACAATACCTGACATGCCCAATAGGATAAAAGAGAAAGAATCCTTACCTGATAATGCAAGTAGCCCTATAATCATAATGATGATTGATGTTAATAAATGCGGTCCAAAGGGCATATTAGATAGTTGAGATAAGGGTTTTTCAATAGTTGATATCCAGTGTTCCTTTTCATCATCAAAGAAAAAACTAAGCCCTACCATCATTAAAAAAGCCCCTCCAAATGCCATAATAGAAATATGTGCGGATGTCATATAGGCTGCATAAGCCTTAGGATCATTGACTGCAACCGCTATAGCAGCCCACGGTGATAGTCCAGAGACAATGCTAACGATAGCGATAGGAAAAACAATACGCATTCCAAAAACAGCAATTAAAATCCCCCATGTTAGAAAACGCTTCCGCCAAACTTCACTCATATCCTTCAAGACCGTTGCATTAACCACGGCATTGTCGAAAGACAGTGAAATCTCTAAGACAGAAAGCACTACAACAATAAATACAGCATTAAAACCACCTAAAAAAGCGGCTGCAACAACTCCGAGCAGTGTAACCAATAGGCTACCCTGAAAATATTCTTTAATTTCTGACATTCTTCTGCAAACCCTTGTTATTATTGTTAATTATTATTCTTATAAATACTATACAGATACATTGATGAATAGAATATGAACATATTATTCAGTAATTTTTCCTTGCAAACATTTGACATATCTCAATAATTTCCGCTAATATAAAAAGTAGAGTATAATCAAAGTGGTAAAATCTTAACCACCTTGTAAAATTGACCAATCTTTATACCTAAAAAGTTTCGTGAAATCTACTATTAGAAGAATTTAAACTTAAAAAAATATTATTTTGTTTATTTTTCTTACAAGGCAGTTTGATCTTTTTTAGTCTATTAACCATCACTATAGGGCAAATAATGAACACATTGAATCCCCTTTTTGCCAATTACTCACCCACGGCTTACGCTGATGCTTTGCCTCGTGAGCAATTTATTGATTATAAGATCAAACCTCTATGGGAAGGCATGCCACGTATTGCTGGCCCTGCTTATACGGTACAGCTAGTTGCTGGCGATAATCTAATGCTCCATGCTGCTGTTTATAATGCTCCTACAGGGTCAATTTTAGTTATTGATGCAGGTGATGATTCCCATGCTGTTGCAGGCGGTAATGTCTGTGCTATTGCACAACAGCGTGGTATTGCAGGAATGATTATTGATGGTGTGATTCGTGATATTGCTGAAATTCGAGAATCTAAATTTCCCATCTATGCTCTTGGCTGTGTGGCTAAGCCAGGAATTAAACAATCAATAACTCCGCTAAATCAAACAATTATTTGTGGCTCAGTGACTGTTAACCCTAATGATATCGTGGTTGCTGATGAAGAAGGTATTGCAATTATCCCTCATGTTCAAAGTGAGGAAGTCTTTGCTATTGCCAAGCAACGCACTGAAGTTGATGAGATGACATCATTGAAAGATTGGAAAGCTGCACATCATAAAAAAATCATGCATTTACTTAATCAACAAAGCTAAGCCGTTTCACTTTTAGGCTATACAGTACCAATAAGAATCAATGCACAGTAAAGCACTAATAGGACAAGACTAATAATACCCACCACTTTTTCCCATCTCGGAGTGGTTCTTATTGGAGCAAAACGATTCGATTCTTCTGTGCCCTTTTTTATCAACACAAAGAGTCCAAAAACTATATTGACGATAGGGATAAAGATTAAGAGCGCCCACCAGCCTTGTAAATCAATATCATGTAAACGGCGGATTAGAAAAATAATATTAAAAATAAAAAAAACCAATAAAGCAAGCATTGTAAATAAGCCAAGAATAAGATCATCATTCATTTGAAAGTCTTTTCTTATCATTTTCAAACTAACAAAAATGGTAATAACAGCAGTAACCACAAGCAATAGAATCATATTAACGATAAAGTTCCACGCTAAGAAACTATAACGACTAAAGCGTCCTTTCGACTGAAAAGGACTACTGTTATCTCTTTTACTTCTATTCTGGGAAGATAAATTGCTTTTGGGTGCTGTGTATGGGTTATTATCAGTCATAGCCAAGATAAATTAATAACGTATACCAAGGATAAGGCATTAAAAAGGTAATAAATTTCAATAATAAAAAAAGGAATAAGTCCAATAATACTAATAAAGCCAATGACTTTTTCCCATAGTGGTGTGATTCTCATCGCTGCGAAATGATTCGTTCCGATAATCCCTTTTTTACTTAAAATAACAATATAGAAAATGATGCCAACCAGAGGAATAACCCTAGCGACTGACCACCAACCACTAATACCGATGTCATGTAAGCGACGGACTAAAAATAGAAAGGTAAAGATAGACCAGAGAAAAATAACTGAGATAACCCCAACACCTGTAGGTGAATTATAAAATGCCTTTATCGCTGTTAACATCTCTTCATTATCTAGTGCTAAATTCTCCATACCACCAATAAACATTATCCCTATAAGAATAACCAATAGAATAACACCCACAACAAAATTCCAAGCAAGAAAGCTTAAACGCCCAAAACGCCCCTTGGCTGAAAAAGGGCTACTTTTATCCCTTTTGCCATTATCTAAATTGAGGTTATTTTGAGGGTTGCTTTCAGGTGTCGAATAAGGATTGTCTGACATAATAAACTTTTAATTTTTAAATAAGCAATAAATGGATAAAAAAATACCCCACTGCCTGAGCAAGTGAGGTATTTTTAATAACTAAGAATAAAACCAGAAGTTTCTGCTAGCTCTTGCATAGCATACTATTTTTGTGGACAATGATAAACATCAACTAAGTTCAGAATCTTCTATCATACTGACTATAAAGTAAACAAGAGCTACGGTAATAAAATTTAGTTATATCTTAACCATGGTCATGGACTTGGTTAATTTTATACTGGAAGTAATAAATATTAATAAAGAATGTGAGTATTCCACCAATCCATAATAAGTCGCCTTTATTACTACCCGTTAATGTATTCATTCCTTTACGGAAAGCATATATCCACATAATATAAACAACAATATAGGCAATAACAACAAGTAAGAATATAGAACCCAATATTTCAGAAACACCCGCTGCAAAAGATAAGACAAAGTAAAGAATATATAAAATAAGCCCCGTTGTTGGTA
>JAGLEV010000061.1 GCA_023144895.1 Thiotrichaceae bacterium | reverse complement strand
AAGTTGCTCAACATTGACTGGGCTTTGACTCACGGTACAAAATGTGCGCTGTTTCTGCTAGACTTTACCGATGAATTATTTACCCTGTGTTGAAGTAGAAACCCAAGAAAATCCTGATGCCAGTATTCTTTGGATGCATGGTCTTGGAGCAGATGGCAATGATTTTGTGCCATTGATTCCAGAACTTAGATTGCCTAAAGAGTTAGCGGTACGCTTTATTTTTCCTAGTGCGCCCTCCATTCCTGTCACTATTAATAATCATTACGTGATGCCTGCATGGTATGACATTTTGGAAATGTCGATTGATAGAAAAGTTGATACTATTCAATTAATGAAATCAGCGACAGCAATAGCGGCTTTGATTGATCGTGAAATAGAACGAGGTATTGCTAGTGAGCGGATTATTTTAGCGGGATTCTCTCAAGGGGGTGCAGTGGCTTATGAATGTGCTTTGAGCTATCCGAAAAAGCTAGCAGGAATCATGGCATTATCGACTTATTTTGCGACAGAAGAAACTATTAAAAAAGAAGGTATTCAACAAGATATTCCCATTTTTATTGCTCATGGGAAGCAAGACCCTGTCGTACCTTTTGTATTAGCAGAAAGTGCTTTTAGCAAGTTGTCGATGATGGGCTATAAGCCAGAAATTAAGTCATACACAATGGAGCATTCTTTGTGTGGAGAAGAAATTAGGGATATTTCGGCTTGGTTACAACAATGCTTATAAATTATAAAAACTGAGTTTATTTTTTATTCTCTAAGTGTTTGAGTAAAATAAGAAAAATAATAACAGCAATAGTAGAAGCACCAAAGATCATCGACATGACCATCATCTGATAGCGCACAGCGATTAAGGGTGACACTCCTGATAATATTTGTCCTGTCATCATGCCAGGAAGTGAAACAATGCCAACCGCAAAAAGTGTGTTGATAATTGGTATCATCGAGGCTTGGAAGGCAATATTTCTAGCTTCAAGATAAGTAGCAACCCGTGGTCGTTCGGCAAAATAACGTTCAGCGGCTAAACTAACACTAGTCATTGAGCTGGAAAAAATCATCCCCGCCATTGGGATAATATAATGCGGTGCATACCATGGATCAATGGCTAATACACCTTGAGTCACCAGTATTAATGTGCTGCCACCACCGAATAAAATAGCGATGAATGTGTATTGATATAAAGCCACTCGGTGCTCTGTAATACCATGTAGAGCAATCCAGCTTGACACGATGATCATAATGGAAAGAACGAGTACGATAATCCATGAATTATCTGATGAAAATAGATAATTAAGAAAATAACCCACCATTAATAATTGTAGCGACATCCGAATGACCGCATGAATGGCTGATTTATAGTTTTGTGACCATAGCCATAGAATAATGATAGCAACGAGTGCAGGTATAAATGCAATAGCTAGTTGAAAAAGTGATATTTCTAGGATCATAAATATAAACCTAGGCTTCAGCTCTTAGAAAGCTGAAACCAACCGATAGAAAAGTTATTTTTCAGCACGTACATTAAGATAAGCCCGCTCAGAGTACTCATGCCATGCCATCACTTTTTTGCGATAGCTACTGTAAGAGTCAAATACCTTTTGTGAGAAAGCATCTTTCTTTGCTAATTCAGCCACAACTTCATCAGATAGGCTTCTTAGTTTATTTAATACATCATCAGGAAAGCGTTTAATTTGTACTTGATGCTTTTCTACTAAGGTGACTAATGCATCATTATTACGTGCTGTATACTCTGCAAGCATTTCATGGTTTGCCAGTTTACACGCATTTAAAACAATGGCTTGAAGGTCTTTGGGTAGTGCGGAAAAAGCTTCTTTATTAATAATAGCTTCTAGTGAAGTTCCTGGCTCATGCCAACCAGGAAAGTAATAATATTTAGCGACTTTATGAAAGCCAAAGGCAAGGTCATTATAAGGGCCGACCCATTCTGTGGCATCAATTGTGCCTGATTGCATTGCACTGTATAGCTCACCACCAGGAAGGTTTACTGGAGTACCTCCTGCACGGTTTAATACTTCTCCACCCAGTCCAGGAATACGCATTTTCAAGCCCTTTAGGTCATCAATCGTCTTGATTTCCTTATTAAACCAGCCGCCCATTTGTACGCCCATATTACCTGCGGGCATAGGAATAAGATTATGTTTAGCATAGGCTTCTTGCCAAAGTTCTAAGCCACCACCATTGTATAACCAGCCATTCATTTCTTGTGCGGTTAAACCAAAAGGCACGGTAGAGAAAAATTGGAAAGTAGCATTTTTACCTTTCCAGTAATAAGCCGCACCATGCCCCATTTGTGCTGTTCCACGAGAGACCGCATCAAAGGTTTCCATTGCGGGAACAAGCTCACCTGAGCCATAGACTTTTACCTGTAAACGACCGCCTGATAATTGATTGATTTTTTCAGCAAGGTTATTGGCTCCAGTCCCTAAACCGGGGAAATTTTTTGGCCATGTTGTCACCATTTTCCAACGGATAGTTTCAACTTTTGCCGTACTTGTTGTGGCAGTGTCTGACTTATTTTGCTCGCCACATCCTGCCAATCCTAGTGTGAGTAAGAGGCTAAAAAGTAGGGCAGTGATTCGATTAAGGGATATCAAAAAATTCTCCTGATTATAAAAATTTTAAATAGGTTGACGTAGATAGCTATATTTCCATTCAAAGCCACTGATTTCTAATAATTTTGCTAATAGAGACTCAGTGGGTACAGCTTCTGCTTCATAGATATTGCCAATATAAATAGCACAGTGTGCAAAAAAGCCTGATTTACGCCAATTGAGGCGGAGTATATCAACTTCGTGATGACAATGCAGACAGTTAATAGGCTGTTTGATAGGATTATTTTTTAATAAAGTGATTGAGCCATCAAGGGATTTTTTACAGTGTTTACAGTGGGGTATTTTAATATTTTTTCCTGAATGGAACTGAATATTATTAGTAGAGCTTAAAGTAATATAGCTATAAGGCTTACTAGGATGAGGGCTAAGCTCAATATCGGGTGAGCAGCCTAAAAAGGTTATATAGGATAAAAATTTATCACCTAATTCAAAGCGCCAAGTGGCTTCTTGCTTATTAATGAATTTTATTTCAAGTAGTTTATGTGATATATGTTCTAATGATATGGTATTGCTTGCATTTACTGGATGCAATGCTAGGAAGTTACTGGCTGTGAACATGATAGTATCTGTGGGGAAAGTTGAGAGTATAGCATTGGTTGAAATAAGCACAGGGGCTTTTTAATTGGCTTTGCTACTTAAATATTGGCGGTTGAGTCGTGCATTTTAGCGAAGGTATTGAAGATAATTTAAGAGAGGGGCTAATAACCCCTGAATAAGTTAAAGCGGTATCTCTCACTGATCACAACATAAAGCTCCTCCTTGTGGGGCATAGACCACTATAAATGACTGTTTAGTCTGTTTAATTTGGTATATAAGGTAAAATTGTGATATTTTTTAGTTACCTGCAACTTATTATTTGGTGAATTTAATGAGTTGTAAATATGTCGTTTTAATCAACTAGGAGAGACAGATGAAAACCTTACTAGCTACAATAGCTTTTATATCAGTATTGATGGTATCTCAGTTTGCAACTGGAGCTAATCATAATACAACACGAAGTAATCAAACTAACGGTGTAACTGACCAAGGCAGTGGAGAAAGCACACAAAAAAAGGCAACACCAAGGGAAAGAAAAGGCAGAAACCCTCAGACAGGAAGGGAGGTAAAAAGTAAATCATGGGAAGATGCGACAGCAAAGGCAGTAAGAGAAGCCAGTAAGTGACATTGATTTGCTGATATCACGTGTATTTGCTTGACAAGTACACGTGCCAAAACCCTTATTTCTTAACCTATTGAGTCCTTTTCTATACAGCTTTGCCAAGTGAAACCGACCAATGATAATGCTAATTATGTTCGCTAAAGATTTCCTACAGTAGTGAATTCTAATGTTTTTAAGCTACCTCTGCGGTAGTGAACCTCCATGACTTCAATGATCTAAGCCTAGGTTAATTGAAAAACTACTTGTTATCCTATTTTTTATTTCTTGTTTTTAAGTATCTTGATGGTTTTACTGCTTTATATCTTCATGAAAGATCAAGGCGAGCCATAAATTTCTTATCACTAGTCCTTTGAGCTTGTTTTTCTCATGCTCTGCTGATATTTTTAACCTCTTTACCTTCTTCCTCTCACCTTAGGCTTACGCTAGTAGATTTATTTATGTCGAAAACAATGCTTCATGGCATTCATGCAGTCCAAACCGCGATTCAGAACGATGTTGCTAATGTCTCATGCGTCTATACCAGTACCGATAATCCCAGTTCCCGCCTAACAAAGTTGCTTGATGAAATTAAATCATCAAAAGTAAAATTAGTGTCGGTGAATACAGGGGAATTAGAGCACCTCTCCAAAACTCAACATCATCAACATATTGTCGCTGAGTATCATCAGGCTGAGAGTTATACTGAGAAAGATTTATTACAACTGGTCGATAACTTAGATAAACCTGCTTTACTCTTAGTGCTCGATGGTGTGACTGACCCACATAACTTAGGCGCTTGTTTGCGTACTGCTGAAGCCGCAGGGGTGAATGCAGTCATTGTGCCTAAAGATAATTCGGTTGGCTTAACTCCTACTGTGCGTAAAGTGGCATCTGGTGCGGCAGATTTAGTGCCACTGGTTAAGGTGACTAACTTATCTCGTACCTTGAAAACGCTAAAACAAAAAGGTGTTTGGGTTATGGGGACGAGTGATAAGGCTCAAGGTAATTATTTTCAACAAGATTTTACTGTATCAATGGCATTAGTGATGGGTGCTGAGGGTGCAGGGATGCGACGTTTGACAGAAAAGCAATGTGACCTTTTATTAAGCTTGCCAATGGCAGGAAAAATTTCTAGTCTTAACATCTCTGTAGCAACGGGGATTTGTTTGTATGAGGCGAATAGGCAGAGAACAAAATGAAGATAGCTAAGAAATTTAATCGTTTGGTTGCATTAGGGGTTGTTGTCCTTACCCTCACCGTATTGACGGTTATCTTTTTTGTGACACAAAGCGCAATAGGAGTGTGGAATCAGCTATCAGAATTATCAAGTGCTTTCTTTTATAGCTATTTTACCGTTATTGCGGGTATTATCTCGCTGGCTGGCTATTGGGTCTATCGTCTTTTTAAGCCAAATAAGCTGAATGATGAAGATGAAAAAGTCAGTAAAGAAACGATTATCAAGGATCTAGAACATGCCGAGGAAACAGGCATGGATACCAGTAACCTACGTGAAGAGTTAGTGGTATTAGCAGAGCGCAAAGAAACAGGTGCTATTTATGTTTCTTTATTTGGTGATATTAGTACGGGTAAGTCCTCGATTATTAAAGCCATATTGCCCAGTGCCGATGTTAAAATTGATATTCGTGGCGGGTCAACGGTTGAAGTTTCTGAATATACATGGGAAAGCACATCGGGTGACAAGCTTATCCTTACCGACTTACCTGGTCGCAATGAAGCGCTAGGTTTCATGGATGATACGGTTCATGATGAAGCAGTACGTTCACAAATAGTAATCTATGTTACCGATACGGATTTAACGCGTACTCAGTTTGAAGATATTCAATTACTGGAAAGCTTTGGCAAGCCAATGATTGTGGTGATCAATAAATGTGATCGTCTAACCGCGCCAGAACGCGAAGCTTTACAGCAACGTTTGGGAGATCGAGTCGGGACAGAGCTAGATATTGTCTTTACTCAAACGGGTGGATCAGAGGAAATTATTAGGATATTTCCTGATGGCTCAGAGCAGGTGGTATTAAGAGAGCGAGAAGCTAAGGTTGAAGATTTAGCAGAAGCGATTCAAGATCTCATTGATGACCAAGTGAGTGTCTTAGGGCAGTTGCGTGATGCCAGTGTTTTTGTTTTAGTGAAACAAAAATTAGATATGGCAAAACGTGATTTTCAACGTGACAAAGCAATGAAAATTGTTAATAGTTCAACGCGAAAAGCCGTGGTCGGAGCAATGGCAGCAATAAGCCCAGGTACTGATTTAATTATTCAAGGTATTCTTGCGACCTTGATGGTGAAGGAGATTTGTAAGCTTTATAATGTTCCCGTTAGGCAGATAGATATTGATCAATTTATTAATTTTAGTCAAGGTCACATGAAGACAACCGTCCCATTAATATTGGCCGTTGCTGGTAATGGTTTAAAGGCATTTCCGGGTATCGGAACCGTCACGGGTGGTTTGGTTCATGCTGTGTCGTATGGCATTATTTTTAATGCCTTAGGACGCGCTATTATGGTAACGCTTGAAACTAGGGGAAAGTTTAAAGCGGCACCAGCTTCATTAACATTTAAGGAGATGCTGGGTGAAAATATGGAATCACGTACAAAGCTCTTTGCCCAATTGGTTTTCGACCAAAAAATCAAGAAATAATGACAGGGTAACAGTAGAGCATGAACAATCTACGCAAGATCAGCATATGGATCTTGCGAGGGAGAGCTTAAGAAAGTTATTAGATAATGATGGCATACCTGATTCGATTCGTCTTAAACTTAAAAGTGAATATAATGAAGTTAACCAACTTTTAGATAAGCTAGAAAATGGTCACCTTCATGTGGCTGTTTTTGGACGCGTGAGTGTGGGTAAATCTTCTGTATTGAATGCTTTGATTGGGCGTGATGTCTTTAGTACCAGTATTTTGCACGGTGAAACTAAAGTTACTGGCATTGAAGCATGGCAAGAGTACCAAGATGGTGGTATTTTCTTGCTGGATACACCTGGTATTAATGAGATTGATGGTGAAGAACGTGAAGCAATGGCGCATGAGGTGGTACGTCGTTCAGATTTAGTGCTCTTTGTGATTGATAGTGATTTAACCGATGTAGAAATGTCAGCATTAAAGCTCGTGGCGGACGGTACGCGCCCCATTATTCTTGTCGTTAATAAATCTGATCAATATTCCAATGATGATCAATTATCTTTGCGTCAGATTATTCGTAAACGTGTTAAAGACCTGATTGCATCTGCTAATATTATTTTTGCCGCTGCTCAACCTGCCGAGCAAAAGGTGGTTTATGTTGCAGAGGATGGTACAGAAAAAGAATCTGTACGTGCTAAGCCGATTGATATTGTTAACCTTAAAGCACGTTTGTGGGATATCTTGGAGTCTGAAGGTAAAACGCTTAGTGCTTTAAATGCTAGTATTTTTGCAGGTGATTTATCCGAAAAGCTGGGTTCTGCTTTGCTTGAAGCACGTAGTGAATCTGCTGAAAAAATTATTAAAACCTACTGTATTGGCAAAGGGGTTGCGGTTGCAATTAATCCTATTCCTGTTGCTGATTTGGTCGCCGCCGCCGCAGTCGATGTCAGTATGATTGTGCATCTCTCTCGTCTCTACAACTTGCCGATGACGAAAGTAGAGGCGGGTGAGTTGATTAAGACAATAGCGGCTCAAATGCTTATTTTATATGGTACGGTATGGGCAGTTAACTTTATTTCTTCAGCGTTAAAATTGGGTACAGGTGGCTTGTCTACAGTGATCACAGCCGCCGCTCAAGGAGCGATTGCGTATTATAGTACACTCGTGATTGGTCAAGTGGCTGAACGTTATCTTGCTAAAGGCAAATCATGGGGTGATGCAGGACCTAAGTTTGTTGTTTCTGAGATTTTAGATCATTTAGATCGTGATTCTGTGATAAGCGAGGCACGCGAAGAGATATTGGCTTATCTACGCAAAAAGGCTAAAAAATAAATGTCCTCTGAATTAATGCAACAAGCTCAATCGATACTCAGCCAGACTTTTGGTTATGAGAACTTTCGTCATAATCAAGCGGCTATCATTGAGCGAATTTTAGAGGGTAATGATGCACTAGTATTAATGCCTACAGGTGGCGGTAAGTCGCTTTGTTACCAAATTCCTGCCTTGGTTCGGCAAGGTATGGGCGTGGTGGTTTCTCCTTTAATTGCCCTGATGCAAGATCAGGTGGATGCCTTGTTACAAGTAGGAATTAGGGCTGTCTTTATTAACTCATCACTATCACTATTTGAAATACAGGATATTCAACAGCGTATTCAGCAAGGTGATGTCGATTTACTCTATGTCGCTCCTGAACGTTTATTGATGCCTAGCATGGTGGGGCTATTACAGCACTGTCAAATTTCTTTATTTGCCATTGATGAAGCACATTGTGTCTCGCAATGGGGGCATGATTTTCGAAAAGAATATCAACAGCTCAACCTTTTACCAGAGAAATTTCCTGGTGTACCTCGTATTGCACTAACCGCCACTGCGGATAGCCGAACCCGTGCAGAAATTGTTAGTCAGCTCGCTTTGCAAGACAATGACCTCTTTATTAATAGCTTTGACCGTCCGAATATTTATTACACAATTGCTGAATCGGGAAGCAATGCACGTCAACAGTTATTGCACTTTATTAATGATAAACATAATGGGCAAGCAGGTATTGTCTATTGTCTTTCTCGTAAAAAAGTGGATGCCACCGCAGAGTGGTTGATGGAGCAAGGTTTTTCAGCATTACCTTATCACGCTGGAATGCCACAGGATCAACGAGCAGCTAATCAACAGCATTTTTTACGTGGCGAGGGTATTATTATTGTTGCTACCGTTGCCTTTGGAATGGGAATTGATAAGCCTGATGTACGTTTTGTTGCACATTTAAATCTCCCTAAAAATATTGAATCTTATTATCAAGAAACAGGGCGTGCAGGGCGTGATGGTAAACCTGCCGATGCTTGGATGAGCTATGGCTTGCAGGATGTTATTTTCTTGCGCAAAATGCTGGATAATAGTGATGCCGCTGAGCAACATAAACGCATTACACAGATGAAACTACAGTCATTGCTAGGTTTGTGTCAGATAGCCACTTGTCGTCGGCAAGCTTTGTTGCAATATTTTGATGAGAAGCTTGCTGAACCTTGTGGGCATTGTGATAATTGTACTAATCCTCCTGAAACATGGGATGCAACCAAAGCGGCACAGATGGCGTTGTCTTGTGTGTATCGCACCGAGCAACGTTTTGGCGTGACTTATTTGATTAATATCTTGGTCGGTAAGTTGGATGATCGGATTGCTAATAATCGCCATAATGAGATCAGCACATGGGCGATTGCTAAAGACTATACACAGGTTGATTTACGTTCGGTATTTCGTGATTTGATTGCGATGGCTTTTTTACGTGTGGATGGAGAATATGGTGCTTTGCATCTGACAGAGCAATCACGTCAACTACTGAAAGGTGAAGTGCAGTTTTTGGTGCGAAAAAGTACGAAGCCGATAAAAGGCAAACAGGGCAAGGCAGCGATTGTTTCTGGTTTAACTGCAGAAGATGAGGCGTTGCGTGAGGTATTACGAATATTACGTTTGTCGATTGCTGAGGGGCAGGGTGTGCCACCTTATGTTATTTTCAATGATGCAACTTTAAGCCAAATGGCAGTCAATAAGCCACAAAATGAGCGGGATTTTTTGCTTTTAACAGGTGTCGGTACCTTTAAGTTGGATAAATTTGGTCAGCAGTTTATGGCTGAGATTACGAGCTACTTGTCGGAACATCCTGAGATTCAAAGTCATTCACAGTATTCTCACTTTACACCAGCTCAACGGATGGTTGAGAAAAAAACGCATTTAACGGATACCGAAGCAGATAGCTTGGCTTTATTGAAAAAAGGCTATGATGTTGAAGATATTGCTGCTCAGCGCGACTTGGCACAAAGTACGGTTTACAAGCATTTGTTAGCTGCGATTACTTTACATGAAACGGATGTAGCCACTGTTGTATCGATTGGTGAAGATGAAATAACAGCGATTGAAACAGCCGCAGAAAGTCTTGGTATGGGGCAGGGTAAGCCGTTAAGTCTATTGTATGAAGCACTAGAAGAAGAATTTTCCTACGATATTTTACGCACTGTCGTGGTAGGAATGGGGGTTTAAGAAATGAAATTAGGTATTGATGTATTATTGGCAGATGCCAGTATGCGAGAGTCTTTGCAGGGTAAGCGAGTCGCTTTATTAGCAACTCCAGCCTCGGTGACGAGTGATTTTAAAGCAAGTATTGATGCGTTAGCAGAATGTAAGGATATTAATTTAACTGCTTGTTTTGGTCCGCAACATGGCTTGCGAGGCGATCAGCAGGATAATATGGAGGAAACGCATAATACGCGTGATGCGAAGTATGCTATTCCTGTTTATAGCCTTTATGGTGAAGTGCGTCGTCCAACGGCTGAAATGCTGGCAAGTTTTGATGTGTTATTGGTGGATATACAGGATGTGGGATGCCGTATTTATACTTTTATCACGACATTATTTTATTTGTTAGAAGATTTTAGTGATAGTGATAAACAACTCTGGGTGCTTGATCGACCGAACCCTGCTGGACGAGAGATTGAAGGGCTAAGTTTAATTGCAGGGCAAGAAAGCTTTGTTGGGGCTGCACCAATACCCATGCGCCATGGACTCACTTTAGGTGAATCAGCACAGTGGTATAAAGATTTTAAACAACTCAATACTGCATTGACTGTTATTGCTATGCAGGACTACGAGATGAAGACAGCCCCTGATTTTGGCTGGCCTCAGCAAGACTTGTCATGGATTAATCCTAGCCCTAATATTGCCACTTTGAATGCGGTACGAATTTATTCAGGGACTGTATTACTAGAAGGGACGACGTTATCTGAAGGGCGTGGAACAACACGACCTTTGGAGTTATTCGGTGCGCCTGATTTAGATACTCCTAAAATTTTGCAAATCATGGCGGAGTTAGCGCCTGAATGGATGGCAGGTTGCCGTATTCGGGAAATATGGTTTAAGCCAACTTTTCATAAATATCAGGGTGAATTGTGCGCGGGTGTGCAACTACATACTGATTTTTCTGGGTATAAAGCAGAAGAGTTTAAGCCCTTTCGTTTTATGGTGTTGTTTTTGAAAGCGGTTCGGTTGTGTTATCCCGATGATACTCTCTGGCGTGATTTTGATTATGAGTATGAGTTTGATCGCTTAGCCATTGATGTGATTAATGGTGGGAGTTATTTACGTGAGTGGGTTGATGACCCTCAGGCTCAGGTGAGTGAGATGGAAGAGCGTTTGCTGTTGGATGAAATGCAGTGGAAGAAGGCTGTTTCTGGATTTTTATTGTATTAAATCTGCAAGGATATAAAGCCTTGTTATCTTTGTTTTTTATAAGGATCGTACGATCAGCCTCTCGCTGAAATCTAACAAGAATAGTTAGAAAATGGGTATATTATTCAAATGTACTGACTGAATAATATACCGTCATAGCTTATCAATAATTACCGATACTTACGCAAATACAGCTTTTCAAATAAACGCTTGGCAAAATGTAATAATTTACAAGGAAATACAATCGTACGCTTCATATTTCTAAAGACTAAAATGCCTTTATCTAAAGTATCAATAATACAAACAAGCTCTATTTTAAATACAGCATCTGTTGCACCATTATTTATCTCACCATGTAGGTTAGTCGCGGCAACATCTGCTTGAAGATCCGCCATGTGGGCTTGCTTTGGCATCCACTTTGGACCGGGAAAGCTTCCTGTATCACCTGCAACAAAGGTGTTATCAAAACCTTCAATCTTAGCCTGTTTATTCGCAGTCACTAAGCCACCTGAAGAACGAGGTAATTCACTATTATCAAGCCACTGTGGTCCTGTCATTCCCGGCATAAATAAGATGAGATCAGCATCAAATTCACCACCTTCTGTTGTGATGCTTTTATTAGAAAAACTTTTGAGCTTATGACCCAGTTGAGTTTTAATATCACGTTTTTTCATCTCTTTAAGAATACCTGTGACGGCACGCTCACCCAAGCGTTTTCCGGGTTCAGCACCGGGCGTGAAGAAGATAATTTCAAAATCCTCACGACGGTTTTGTCGACGTAATAAAGTATCCAGTCCAAATAATAACTCAAACATTGGACCACCCCGCATAGCCGATGGTTCTTTAGGATTACCACCAAAACCAACAGCAATAGTGCCAGACTTCATTGCTTTTAAACGTTCCGCTATTTTCTCAGTGGCAGAAATACCTTCACAAAGGGTTAAGGCATGTTCAATACCGGGAAGCTTTTTAATAAAACGTCCACCACTGGCAATAATTAAGCCATCATTTTCAACATTACCCTTATCCGTAATAACCGTGCGACCTGCATCCTCAAGCCCTGTTACTGTGCCTGCATGAAATTTTAGATTCTGTTTGCTAATGAAATTATTGAGATCAACACGTAAATCATCACCTGTACGCAATCCACAAGGAATCCAAATTAAACTAGGAAAATAAATAAACTCAGCCTTAGGTGCAATCAGGGTGATTTCGGCTGTTGGATCTAATTTTCGATACTTCTTTGCTGCGGTTAATGCAGCAAAGCCAGCACCAATGATTGAAATTTTAGACATCTTGTATTTTTTCCTAGTTAACTTTATAAAAAGGTAGATTAATTTTTAGCCAGAGTATCATCGCCTATCGGCTACTACTTTGATGGATCGCAGTTTGACAGTAATTTACTACCTACTCATCAACTTATGTTCAAAATTTTTAGGAGGTTGATATAAGCGGCTTCACTTTGATTGAATCACTTTTCGTGATCATTATTCTCAGTATTATTACAGTGGTTAGTTTGCCTGATCTGGCTAAGCTTGTACATGTGAATAAAATAAAAGCAGTACAAGGTGAGCTACTTTCTGCCTTAAATTTTACTCGTACTCTTGCTATATCTAAAGGTAAAAGGATCACCTTGTGCAATAAAAAACCGTATGCAAATAAATGTGATGGGGGTAAAACATGGCGTTATGGCTGGTTAGTTTATAACGATAGTAATGGTGATCGACAAGTGAATCATAATGAGGATCTTGTACTGGTACATAGCAATAGTAAAAAGGATGTTTTTATACGTTTTAATAAATCCTATATTCGTTATGGCAAGCTAGGTTTTGCTTATGGCTATGCAGGAACTTTTACACTTTGTCGTCAAAATAACGCCATGCTGGGTCGAAGTATTATCATTGGATTTAATGGACGAATACGTTCAAGTGATACTCATAAAAAACAACGTTGTGTCATAAAATGAAACCACTTAATCATCACTATCGAGGTTTTACTTTGATTGAGGGGCTTGTGGCTATGTTGATTGTCTCCTTTGGTTTATTGAGTATTTCTGGTTTGTATTTACGTTTGCAACAGTCTAATCGTAGTGCTTACTTACATACCCAAGCAACGATTATTGCTCATGATATGGTGGAGCGAATGCGTGCTAATCTACGAGGGGTTGAGGCGGGAGATTATAATCAAGGTGAAGCTGTGCGACATCGGTCTTGTCATCAGTGGCTAGGCTGTGAATATCAAGCAATGGCTGAAAATGATCTATTTGAGTGGTCTGGTGTTTACACTTATGCTTTGACTCGTCGTTTACCTCAAGCTATTGCTGTGGTTTGTCTTGATGCTAGTCCTAATGATGGTAACCCTCTGAATTATCACTGTGATAATTCAGGTGATACTTATGCTATTAAGCTTTGGTGGCAGCTAGAGGGTAATCAACGTCAACGCTTAGTGATAACGGCTCAGTTTTGAAAGGCTTTACTTTAGTTGAGGTGATGATTGCCTTGTTGATCGGGATACTTATTCTCACTGGGCTTTATCATTTTTTCTATTCAGTGGGTCAAAGCAATCGTTTATTACATGCTGAATCAAGAATGCAGGAAAATGCACGGCTAGCATTTTCTATTATGACCAACACCATTCAGCAAGCAGGTAACTTTGGTTGTCAATCAGGTCAGTCATTGCCTGCAAAATCCATTATGAATACAGTGCTATTTAAGCCTTGGCAGTGGATTGAAGGCTGGGAAGCGCAAGGAACCGCTTATGCTCGCCGTGTAGAAGTGGCAAATAACCGATATTTAAAATCCATTGAGACAAGTCACTGGAGAAGTACCTCCGTTAGTAATAAACCCGCAGGTACTAAACTAAGAAAACAAACAGATGTGCTCAAGGTTTGGTATGTAAAACAGTATACTACGGCTGAAAATATCCAGAATGATAAATTGTATTATACCGATATGAATTTGTCCTTAGACCTGAATGATATTGTTGTGCTCAATGATTGTCGGCAACAAGTCTTTGCACAAGTGTGTGATTGCCAGAGTAATCAGCGTGGTGATTGTGGTGGCAATTATCTTTCATTACGTGCCAGAAATTGTTTGTCACCAGGAAACCAAGCCTTTGATTTATCTTTATTGAACCTTGCTAGTACTGAAGTGGGTATTTTGGAACATGCTATCTTTTTTGTTAGCCAGCGGGCTTCAAAGTATCGACAAGCCAATGATCATTTGCCCTCTCTCTATGTACGCTATTTAGGCAAGGGGCTTAGCCTAGGTAATAAGCAGGAAATTATTGAAGGTGTGGAAAATTTACAGTTTTTATATGGTGAAGATAATGACCAAGATGGTACGGCTAATTATTATGTTTCTGCTGATCAGGTCATTGATTGGCATCAAGTGGTCAGTATTAGAGTGAGTTTATTATTACGTTCATTGGCTAATAATCTAACCGTGGGGCGCCAGCGAGTATATTTTAATGGTGCGGTTTTATTACAGCCTAAAGATGACCGTTATCTACGTCGAGTCTATAGCACAACGATCAAGCTCCGAAATCGTGGTGAGTGATGCTTAAAAATAAAGGCTCAGTGTTAATAACCGTACTTATTCTCTTGCTAGTTCTATCAATAATGGTGGTTTCAGTCGCTCAACAGGTTTTATTACAGCAAAAAATGGCAAGTAATTTATACCAAAGTGAAATAATGCATCAGCAAGCAGAAGTTGCATTACTACAGGCAGAGCAGTTTGTCGAACACATGCCGATTGACCTATTACACGCTGATTTTACGGGGGAGGATGGATTGTATTCTTATGATGCTAATCGAGACTATCACAACCCCGTAATGTGGATGAACAATAGGCTTATTCATTTGCCTGCGGATGGTTCTAATGGTGATAAACCAATCCCTGTGCGTTATATGATAGAGAAAATATCAGGTTTTACTGATCAAAACAGTGGTCTAAGTCAAGCAAGCTTACTAAATAGTCGCTATTTTCGAGTGACAGCTCGTTCTAGTGATATATTGAATGGTTCTTTTGTTATTTTGCAAAGCTTTTATCGTCGTTAGTTAATAGGATGACCTCATAATATTGATTAAAAAGAGTATTAAAAGTAAGCTCATAGTGAGTCTTGATAATATTTTGTTTGTTATTGATATTTAAGTTAAATTGTCACAATGGAAGAGGGATTTCAAGTAAGGTGAGGGTCGTTTGTTACGGGCTTATTTATTATTTTGATATATTGACTACTCAGGGTATAATAATTTTTAGTCATGGTCGTATTTACTATGGGTGTAGTTATTACAATAATAGATCTTATATAGTGAATTCCTTTAAAAACGATTTTATGACCCTATCATGAGGTTAATTAACTTCATTGAATAAATAATTTTCCCAAGAAGCAACAGCAGAGTTTCTTAAAGCAACCTAGAGGTTTAAATGAGTAAAGACGGTAATGGTGAGCAAGATGAAGGTAAGTTGTTATATTGTTCATTTTGTGGCAAAAGCCAGCATGAAGTACGTAAGTTAATCGCTGGGCCATCGGTCTTTGTTTGTAATGAGTGTGTTGACTTGTGTAACGATATTATTCGTGAGGAAATAGCAGTTTCTGCTATTGCTGATAACGCTCCATTACCGATACCAACAGAAATTAAAAGTTTACTTGATGACTATGTTATTGGTCAGCCAAAAGCAAAAAAAGTACTAGCCGTTGCCGTTTATAATCATTATAAGCGAATGCAGAATAATGATAGTAAGGATGATGTTGAACTGGCAAAGAGTAATATCTTATTGATTGGCCCAACAGGAAGCGGTAAAACTTTACTCGCTGAGACCTTAGCCAGAACACTGAATGTACCTTTCACTATTGCGGATGCTACGACCTTAACTGAAGCGGGTTATGTTGGTGAAGATGTTGAGAATATTATTCAAAAGTTACTTCAACGTTGTGATTACGATGTTGAGAAGGCAGAAACAGGTATTGTTTATATTGATGAGATCGACAAGATTTCTCGTAAAGCCGAAAACCCATCCATTACTCGTGATGTTTCAGGTGAGGGTGTGCAACAAGCATTATTGAAGCTGATTGAAGGCACAATGGCTTCTGTCCCACCTCAAGGCGGTAGAAAGCATCCGCAACAAGAATTCCTACAGGTTAATACTAAGAATATTTTATTTATCTGTGGTGGTGCTTTTGCTGGTTTGGATAAAGTGATTCAAAATAGAACCGAAAAGAGTGGCATTGGCTTTGGTGCTGATGTGAAAGAAGTGGATGATGCTAAAGCTTTTGGTGAAGTGATTAAAGGTATTGAGTCTGATGATCTTGTGCGTTATGGCTTGATTCCTGAGTTTGTGGGGCGTTTACCCATGATTGCAACTTTGGAAGAGCTTGATGAAGATGCGTTAATTAAGATTTTAACTTTGCCTAAAAATGCATTAAGTAAGCAATATGCTAAGTTGATTGAATTAGAAGGTGCTGAATTAGTACTACGTGATGATGCACTTGCCGCTATTGCAAAAAAGGCAATGAAGCGTAAAACAGGTGCTCGTGGCTTGCGTACTATATTGGAAGAGTTGTTGCTTGATACAATGTATGACCTTCCTTCACAGGACGGTGTGACTAAAGTTGTTATTGATGCAGCGGTTGTCAATGGAGAGGCGCAACCTTATCTTGTCTATGAAGATAAGAAGGTAGAAACTCAAATAGCAATATAAATAGGTAAGCTAAGGTGCATAGTACTGAGTCCTTTATCTGAGCTGACTCTACTAATATGCTCCTGCTTGCTTAGTTTGTAGATCAGACTTTTAGGTCTGTCTTGCAACGTTTAATTTATCTAGTGATTGTAATAACGTCGAGGTTTATATTTAATGACAGATTATGTCGATTCAACACCGCTTCAACTGATTGATATTCCCGTTTTAACGCTACGTGATGTGGTGGTTTACCCTGATATGGTGATTCCGCTCTTTGTTGGTAGAATAAAATCGATTAATGCACTTAATGTTGCTATGGATACAAGTAAACAGGTTTTACTTGTCACTCAAAAAAATGCGGATATGGATGATCCCAATTTGGATGACCTTTATGCTGTTGGTACGATTGCAACTATTTTACAGTTATTAAAACTTCCCGATGGCACATTAAAAGTTTTAGTTGAAGGTGTTGAGCGTGTTGAGTTAGTTAGCTTAAAAGATCAACAAGATTACTATGTTGCTGACACGCTTCCTTTAGAAGAAGAGCCTGTAGTTGAAGATACACGTAAAATTGAAGTTTATGAACGAACTTTAATCGCTTTATTTGAAAAATATGTAAAACTTAATAAAAAAACACCACCTGAAATCCTTAATTCTTTAGCAACTATTGGTGATCCTGCTCGTTTAGTTGACACGATAGCAGCCCACCTCTCGTTAAAAGTGACTGATAAGCAAATTGTTCTTGAAATTCCTGGGCTTGAAAATCGTCTTGTGCATTTGATTGAATTGATTGAAAGTGAAATCGATATCTTGAAAGTTGAGCGTCGTATTCGTGGTCATGTTAAAAATCAGATGGAAAAAAGTCAGCGCGAATATTATTTGAATGAGCAAATGAAGGCGATTCAAAAAGAGCTGGGCGATATTGATGATGAAGCTCCTACGAGTGAAGTCGATGAGTTTAAAGTTAGAATCAAAAAAGCTAATATGCCTAAAGAGGCAAAAGATAAGGCAGAGGCTGAGCTAAAGAAGCTAAAAATGATGTCACCCATGTCGGCTGAGGCAGCGGTTGCTAGAAATTATATTGATTGGTTAGTGAAAGTTCCATGGAAAAAGAAAACACGGATATCTCATGATCTGTCGAAAGCCAGTAAAGCATTAAATGAAGATCATTATGGCTTGAAAGAGATTAAAGAACGCATATTGGAATATTTAGCAGTACAGCAACGTGTTAAAGTACTTAAAGGTCCTATTATGTGTCTTGTCGGTCCACCGGGTGTGGGTAAAACCTCATTAGGTCAGTCTATTGCGAAAGCCACAGGACGTAAATATACTCGCATGGCTTTGGGTGGTGTGCGTGATGAGGCGGAGATTCGTGGTCATCGACGTACTTATATTGGTGCATTGCCAGGTAAAATTGTTCAGAATCTATCGCGAGTTAAAGTAAAAAACCCATTATTTCTCTTAGATGAAATCGATAAAATGTCGACGGATTTTCGTGGTGACCCTTCTTCTGCCATGTTGGAAGTATTAGATCCAGAGCAAAATCATTGTTTTTCTGATCATTACCTAGAGGTGGATTTTGATCTTTCTGATGTGATGTTTGTGGCAACAGCGAATAGTTATAATATTCCAAGACCTTTGTTGGATCGAATGGAAGTGATTAGAATTTCTGGTTATACCGAAGATGAAAAACTGAATATTGCTAAAAATTATTTGCTTCCCAAGCAGTTGAAAAACAATGGAGTGAAAAAAGGTGAATTATCCATTAGTGACGGTGCGGTATTGGCTATTATTCGTCATTATACTCGAGAAGCAGGGGTTAGAAATTTAGATAGAGAAATTTCTAAGGTTTGTCGCAAAGTGATTAAGGAGCACTTGCTCAGTAAAACGAAAAAAACGAGTGTTTCTTTAAGAAATATTGATAAGTATCTTGGTGTACAGCACTTTGATTACGGCAAAGCCGATAAGAAAAATCAAGTCGGTCAGGTGACAGGGCTGGCATGGACATCCGTTGGTGGTGAGCTTTTAACGATTGAAAGTGTTGTTGTACCAGGTAATGGCTCTATGCGTACAACGGGTAGTTTGGGTGAGGTCATGAAGGAATCTATTCATGCCTCTGAAACAGTGGTTAAAAGTCGCGCCAGTCACTTAGGTATCTCTCGTGCCTTCATGAAAAAACATAATATTCATATTCATGTACCTAAAGGTGCAACACCGAAAGATGGTCCAAGTGCTGGTGTGGTTATGGTGACAGCCATTGTTTCAGCGATGGCGAATATTCCTGTACTAGCGAATGTTGCGATGACAGGTGAGATTACTCTACGGGGTGAAGTACTACCTATTGGTGGTCTTAAAGAAAAGCTATTAGCTGCTCATCGTGGTGGAATTGATACAGTGCTTATTCCAAAAGGTAATGAGAAAGATTTAATTGAAGTGCCTGACAATGTGAAGAAAGGCTTAACAATTAAACCTGTACAATGGATTGATGAGGTGTTGGAGCTGGCTTTAGAAGCCTCTCCTCAGCCTTTAGAAGAGGAAGATGCACCAGTCGTCAGCAATGTTGGAGCATTATCTGGAACAGAGAAATCAAAACCTAAGCCTAAAAGTACAGTTCGTAAGCATTAAAGCAGAATAACTCCGTCAAAGTCCCCTTGGCGGAGCGCTAGGCATGTGCATATAAAATCTACAAAAAACAAAACAATCCCCCTGACCAAAAAAATTCTATTCAGAAAAATCGCAATTATTTTCGGTGTTTATTATCGATTAACGGTTGACAGTGCAAATCCCACACTGGTATAAATGAGCCGCGTTTTGGTTGCATTGCTTCATTCACTGGCGGGGTCAGATTACAAATACTCGTAGTCACTAGAGACAGCTTGAAGCATTTGAAGGCGTAACAATGAAAAATACGACAACTATTACTGAATTGCTTGTATTTTAGGTACATGTACACATTTTAATAACGAAGGTAATAAACAAATGAATAAGTCACAATTAATCGATGCAGTAGCAACAAAATCAGGCTTAACTAAAGCTGATACAGAGAAGACATACAAAGCAATAGTAGAGGCTATTAGCGAAGAAATGGGTAAAGGTGAGCAAATCACATTAATTGGTTTTGGTACTTTCTTGGTACGTGACCGTAAAGCTCGTACAGGTCGTAATCCTCGTACTGGTGAGCCATTAAAGATTGCTGCTTCAAAAGTCCCTGCATTCAGAGCAGGAAAGGCTTTAAAAGACGCAGTAAACTGAAAGCTACCTTGAAATTAAGTGGCTGATTTGTAAGAAGATGAAAAAAGAATAAAATTAGGGCTAGTAATCTTAAAAAAGATCATTTATTATTCGCATCCTCGCTGAACAGCAGCGGGTGATTAGCTCAGTTGGTAGAGCGTCGCCCTTACAAGGCGAATGTCGGGAGTTCAAATCTCTCATCACCCACCATAGTGGAGCGGTAGTTCAGTTGGTTAGAATACTGGCCTGTCACGCCAGGGGTCGCGGGTTCGAGTCCCGTCCGCTCCGCCACTATTTAAAAAGGACGCTTTTAGCGTCCTTTTTTATGCGTATCGATTACTGCTTCTACAATATGTACTAGGCTTATGGTTCAGTATTCAGTACTATCCAGAGGATACGCATGCTATCTTGCTCTTCATAATAAATTAAATAACAGAAAACTATAATTATGCTTCAATCAATTCATGATAATGCCAAAGGTTGGATTGCCTACCTTATTGTTGGCCTCATTAGTATTCCCTTTGCTTTGTTTGGCATCAATGAGTACTTTAGTGGTGGTGGTAACGGAGCGATAGCGATCATTGATGGGGAGGAAGTCACAAAACGTGAAGTACAACAAGAAGTTTCGTCACAGCGTCAACGAATGGCGGCAATGTTTGGTGGTAAGCTACCTCAAGGCTTAGATGCAGGTTTGCGTCAATCTGCGCTGGAAAGCTTAATTAATAGAAAAGTTGCTGCTCAACATGCTAGCCATCATGGTTATCGTGCAAGTAATGCTGAAGTGTTAGGTATTATTCATGGGGTTCCTCAGTTTCAACGTGATGGTCAGTTTAGCCCAGAGCAATATAACCTTGTGATGCAATCAGCAGGACGTACTCGTAAATCTTATGAAGAAGGTCTGCGTAATTCAGTGACTGAGAATCAATTCCTTGATGCAGTGAGTGATACCGCTTTAGTTTCTAGTCTAGAAGCCAGTCAGTTACATCAACTGGATAGTCAAAAGCGTGATATTGAAGTCTTTGAGATAAAAGTTGCAGATATTCTCAAAGATATTGTGATTACTGATGAGGCTATCGCGACTTATTACAAAGAAAACCCTAAGCGGTTTCAAACGGAAGAGCAAGTTAGCTTAGCCTATGTTGAGTTAAGCAAGGACTCTCTTGCTAAGACGCTAGAGGCAAGTAATGATGACTTATTAGGTTATTATCAAGACGATACTGAGCGCTTTATTACTAAAGGTAAATTTAAAGCCAGCCATATTCGGGTGAGTATCACAGAGACACAAGATAAAGCACAAGCAATGGCTAAGGCTGAAGCCATTTATCAATCCATTCAATCAGGTAAGAAGACTTTCGAGCAAGCAATGGAAGCGGGTGAAGATGATACGGTATTTGCTGAGTCAGGTGAAGTGATTGGTTTTATAAAACAAGGAGTGATCGCGGCTGATTTTGAAAAAGCGGTTTTTGCTGGCAAAGCGGGGGAAGTTAGTGCTCCTGTCGAAACAACGAATGGTATTGAGATTATTAAGGTGCTTGCTTTAGTTGCAGAGAAGACGCAATCTTTTGAAGATGCTAAGGAAGAAATTCGTAAGAGTTATCTTGCAGAAGAAGCTGATAAGCAATTTGATGGTATGTATGACAAGCTAAAGAACGCATCATTTGAAAATGATGGTAGCTTAGATCCCGCAGCAAAAGCAACGGGAGTGGCGATTCAAACCAGTGCCTTATTTAGTCGTACTACCGCGACAGGTATTTTTAAAAATCGTGAACTGATTGAAGCGGCATTTTCAAATAAAGTATTAAATGCGGGTATTAACTCGGCACTGATTGAATTAACACCTGACCATATTATCGTTGTACGTCTTGCTGAGCATAAAACTCCAAAGCCACGTAGTTTAGATGATGTAAAAGATAAAGTGACTGAGCTCGTTAAGAATAAACAAGCACGAGAGCAGCTTAAAACTAAAATCGATGGCTTATATAAGACCGTTTCTGAAGCAGGTGATTTTGCTACGTTAGGTGATGATGCAAGTAAAGTTGTGAAGCATGATGGATTAGAACGTAGCAATAATGAGTTATCTCGGCAACTAGTGACCGCAGCATTTAAGCTAAGTGCACCAGAAGAAGGTAAGAAAGTGTTTACTCAGCTAACAAATGCTAATGGAGATGCATCTATTATTGCTTTGACCGCGGTTAAAGATAATGCAGAGGAGCCAAGCGAAGAAGCACAAAATCAATGGGCAAATTACACTGGCAACCGTGAGCGTGTAGCAACAATGCAAGCTTTACGTGAAAATGCGGATGTTGAGATATTTATTGATCGTTTAAGTACTGAGCAATAGTGTATTTAAGGCTAAGTGTCGTATGAAAATATATATTAAGGCACTAGGTTGTCGGTTGAATGAAGCCGAGCTAGAACAGTGGAGCGCAAGCTTCATGCTCAAAGGTCATTCAATGACAGCTGAGCCAGATGAAGCCGATGTTATTATTGTTAATACCTGTGCAGTGACTTCTGATGCTGAGCGTAAGTCACGCCAATTATTTAATCGTCTTTATCGCCAACGACCAGAGAGCTATTTGGTCGTCACAGGTTGTTATTCTTCATTGAAAGGTGATGAGTTGGCTCATACTTTGGGTGTGGATTTAGTGATTTCTAATGCTCAAAAAGATCAGCTTCCAGAATTAGTTTTGGAGAAATTCTCTTCTCAATCGATGCCATTGATTGCAATGGATCCCAATGAAAGTGCGCTTTTCCAACGAGGTCGTCAACGTGCCTTTATTAAAATCCAAGATGGTTGTCGTTATCGCTGTACTTATTGTATTGTAACCATTGCTAGAGGTGAGGAGCGTAGCCGTCTAGTGGGTGATATTATTGATGAAATCAATTGCTTGGTCGGTCAAGGTGTTCAAGAAGTTGTGCTAACAGGCGTACATGTTGGTGGTTATGGTGCTGATATTAATAGTACCTTGAAAACACTTGTTGTCGCCATTCTTCGTGATACTGATATTCCTCGTGTACGTTTTGCTTCGGTTGAACCTTGGGATTTACCTGAAGATTTTTTTGAGTTATTTGCTAATCCTCGTTTAATGCCCCATATGCACTTGCCAATACAGAGTGGTGTTGATTCTGTGTTGCGTCGCATGTCACGTCGCTCAAAAACCGCTGATTTTGCTGAATTGATACGCTCTGCTCGTGAGCAAGTTCCGCATTTTAATGTGACCAGTGATATTATTGTTGGTTTTCCTGGTGAAACAGAGCAAGAATGGCAAGCAACGCTTGACTATGTTGCTGAGATTGGTTTTGGTCAATTGCATGTCTTTTCTTATTCTCCTCGTGCTAATACTAAAGCAGCATCACTACCTAACCCCGTGTCTAGCCAGATAAAAAAAGAACGTAGCTTAGCAATGCGCCACTTAGGTTTAGAGATGAAACGTGAGTTTTATCAACGATATGCTGGTACTCAATCCTCTGTGCTTTGGGAATCAGGTAAAAAGAACAAGGAAGGTCAACTTGTTTTTCATGGATATACCCCTAACTATATAAAGGTTCGCACCACTGTCTTGGATCAAAACCTAAAAAACCTGATTAAGTCCACTGATTTAGTTTCGTATGACGAACAATATCAAGTAGTCAACGCTATAATAAGCGATACTTCTTTGTAGTTTTTCCTAGGCTTAAATGCACTTTATATTGGTAATTCCTTATGCGTCAGTTAATCATTCTTTTTCTTCTCATGATCACCTTGAGTGGCTGTGGAAATAATACTCCAACAGAACCTAAAGCAGTAGCACAAGCATTTTGGACTGCCATTCAAGAAGGTAAAATGGATAGTGCTAAACAACTGATTAGTTGGGATACAACAGGGTACTTGAAATATATTCATCCTGATCGCTTTTCTCTAAAAAGATTCTCTTTTGAAGCAACAGGGAGTGAGTCTAATAAAATTCCAACCAGCTTAGTTCTTGCAGGAAAAAAGAATCATTCTGATATAAGAATCCCAACACATACTATTTTAAAATATACCGAAGGTGTTTGGCGCGTTGATCTTAAACAGACTTTAGTGCAAGTGATTAATCGTTCTGCTAATAAAATGGGTGAGGAATTAAATAAGCTATTGCAACAAGGTGTTTCTGAGTTGAATGGTGTGCTGAATGAATCGGTTAATGAGCTTTCTAGATCACTAGAAGAAGGTGCTCAGGGAGTCTCTCATATTTTACAAGAAAGTATCAGTGATGTTGAGTCTTCATTTCAGCAAATTCAGCAAAATTTAGGAGGGGAAAAGTTACCTGATAGGTAGTTTATTTCAAGTGGCAAGAATGGAAAACAACTACTTTTTTATTTTAATTAATGCTATATTTGTTATGCAATTGAAATAATCTTATTATAAATTACATTAGGTGATTAATGTGGCTAAAGCAGCTAAAGTAAAAATTAAGCTAAATAAGTTTAAACGGGTTAGCCTACAACAAACGAGTATATTAATATTCTCTGGTATTGCAGCGATTGTCTTTCTTTCCTTGATTACTTATAGCGCTGATGACTGTCATTTTTTCAGAATCAGTGTTCCACCTTGTGATACTAGTGATTATCAAAATGGGGCGGGGCCGATAGGTGTTTATATCTCTACCTTGCTTTATAGTTTCTTTGGTTATATCTCTTATCTTGTTCCTGTGCTCTTACTGGTAACAGGTTGGCTCATGTTCCGTTTTCCTTATAAAAAGAACCCTAATAATCCTCGAGGTGGAATTAATAGCTGGTTGTCTTTACTTGGTATATTTTTGGCACTCTTCGCAGGGACAGGTTTAGCGGCTTTGTTATGGCCTAGCGCTGAGTTACCCTATAGTGGCGGCGGATTTCTTGGTTTAATTATGGCCAAGGGTTTTGGTTCTAAAGTAGGTGAAATGGGAGCTATTTTTCTCTTTGTCTCATTATTCTTTGCTGGCCTTACCTTATTTGCAGATATTAAATGGGCGCTGGTTCTAGATAAAATCGGTGATACCATTATGAACTTTATGGAGAAACTGGTGGGTTTTGATGAGCCTAAAACAGTCTCTGCTGGTACAGTACAGCAAGAGTTACCAGCAAAAGAAGAAACTTTTTTTACTCGAACCAGTGCTACGATTACAGGCTCAGGTGCATGGTTGTGGCTAAAAGATAAAAAAATTCAATTACTAAAATATATGGAAGTGGAAGAGGAGTCGGTTGATAATAAATCGTCACTAAAAACACCATCACAAAAAACATCGTCACCAAAAAGACCTTTGGCAACTCCACCAGTTACCGCTACGTCAAAAAGTAAAAAGGTAATCACTGAGCCTCTCCCTGATTTAAAAGAATTAGTAGAAGGTCCAAGTACTGCTGTTGTTGATTACTCTGCAACCAATAAGGTTTCTTTAACAACACCTGATGCACTCACTACGCCATCAAAACGATCAGAACCTAGGGTGCCACTAAATAAAAGAATTCAGCTACCTGAATTAAATTTGTTAGCACCACCTTCAGATAGAGAAGACCATGATCCTATCCGGCTAGAGATGTTGGCGACTAATATTGTTGAGGCTTTGAGGCACTTTGGTGTTAAAGACGTGGTGGTCGACTCATGGCACCCTGGCCCTGTGATCACTCGTTTTGAATTACAACTTAATGCCAGTACCAAGGTCAGTAAAGTGACGGGGCTTTCTAAGGATTTAGCTCGTAATTTGGGTGTACATAGTGTCAGAATTGTTGAGGTTATTCCTGGAAAGACAACAATAGGACTTGAAGTGCCTAATACCACTAGAGATATGGTGACTATGGGTAGTATTGTTGAGTCCGATGTATTTAAGAACTCAACCTCTGCATTAACGGTTGCCCTTGGTAAGGATATTGCGGGATTACCTGTCGTTGCAGATTTGGCTAAGATGCCACACTTGCTTGTAGCGGGTACGACAGGATCGGGTAAGTCAGTTGCTGTGAATGCTATGATCATTAGTTTTCTCTACAAAGCAACGGCTGATGAAGTAAAGATGATCATGATTGATCCTAAGATGCTGGAATTGAGCATTTATGATGATATTCCTCACTTGCTGACTCCTGTTGTTACCGACATGAAAGATGCTGCCGCCGCTTTGCGTTGGTGTGTTTGTGAAATGGAACGTCGTTACTTAGTGATGTCAAAAGTCAAGGTAAGAAACCTTGAGGGCTATAATGCGAAGGTGAAAAAAGCCTTAGATGAAGGGGATCCTATTATTGATCCATTATACGATGCCACTAAAAACCTTAATGTCACTCCTCAGGCTCTTCAGCCCATGCCACAAATTGTTATCGTTGTGGATGAGTTTGCCGATATGATGATGATTGTGGGTAAAAAGGTAGAGGAACTGATTGCACGATTAGCACAAAAAGCGCGAGCCGCAGGTATTCATCTTATTTTGGCAACACAGCGTCCCTCTGTTGATGTAATTACTGGCTTGATAAAAGCGAATATTCCTACGCGTATTTCTTTTAATGTATCGACGAAAGTTGATTCACGTACTATTCTTGATCAGGGCGGAGCAGAGCAACTGTTAGGGCAGGGTGATATGTTGTATCTTCCACCAGGGAGTGGCATGCCACAACGGATACATGGTGCTTATGTGAGTGATGACGAGGTGGAAGAAGTTGTTGCTTATGTGAAAACTCAGGGTGAACCAGATTACATATCCGCTGTCGTACAAGAAGCTCCAGAAAATTCTACCGTGCCTGGTCTTGAACCATTAGCAAAAGAATCTGAGAGAGACCCGCTTTACGACCAAGCTGTATATATTATTACAGAATCTCGTAGGGCTTCGATTTCTTATCTTCAACGTCGACTAAAAGTTGGTTACAATCGAGCGGCAACAATGATTGAAGATATGGAACAAGCGGGTGTTGTGAGTGCGGTGCAGTCCAATGGAACACGAGAAGTACTTGCTCCAGAACCTATTAAAGATTAAATATAAGGAAAATAATGAAAAAGTTATTGTTAACACTTTTGCTCGTTAGTTTGGCATCGGTAAGTTACGCTGAGTCAGATGCACGAAAAAAATTAAATCGTTTTTTTACTTCAGTTAATACTATTCAAGGCAGCTTTGTACAGCAGCTTTATGGTAAAAATGGGCGTATTAAAGAAACGGTACGGGGACATTTAGTTTTACAACGACCTGGCAAATTCCGTTGGGTTTATAAGCAACCTGATCCACAGCAAATCGTTTCAGATGGTAAAAATATCTGGATGTATGACCTTGATCTTGATCAAGTCACTGTTAAGCCACTAAGAAGTATGGTTGCTAGCTCTCCAGCGATTATTCTTATTCAGCGCTCGGTACCTGATAGCCAGTTTAAGGTGACGGAAATGGAAGATAAAACCAGTGGTTGGGATTGGTTCTATTTAAAACCACATCGTAAACAAGATGACTTTAAAGCGATTCAAATGGGAATGGACAGCAAAGGTAACTTAAAGCAGATGGTGTTATATGACAAAGTAGGTCAGAAGACGGTTATTACTTTTAGTACTTCTTCAAATCGTCCTGTGAATGTGAAGCAATTTAGATTTTCAGTACCATCAGGGGTTGATGTGATTGGCACACCGATCTAATAAAGGCTACAATTGGCGATAATGAACAATGATTATCGCCCATTAGCTGATCGTATGCGTCCCCGTTGTCTAGCTGATTATGCTGGGCAACAACACTTGCTTGCGAAGAACAAACCATTAAGAAAAGCGATTGAAACGGATCGTTTGCATTCCATGTTGTTTTGGGGACCTCCCGGAACAGGAAAAACTACTCTTGCTAAATTAATTTCCCATCAATCGGGTGCTGAGTTTATTAATCTCTCTGCTGTACTGTCAGGCGTGAAAGATATTCGTATTGCCATGACACAAGCTGAGCAAAATCGTGAGATGTTTGCTAAATCTACAGTGCTTTTTGTTGATGAAGTGCATCGTTTTAATAAAGCACAACAAGATGTATTCTTACCTTATATTGAGAATGGCACTATTTTCTTTATTGGTGCAACCACAGAAAATCCTTCCTTTGAACTTAATAATGCACTGTTATCTAGGGTGCGTACCTATGTATTAAAAACTTTGCCCGATTCCGCCATTAAAGAAGTCATTGAGCGAGCCATTAATAATGCAGAATATGGTCTTGCAGAGTTTGCTATTCAGCTCACCGAAACAGGAATGAATGCTTTAACAAAAAGTGCGGATGGTGATGCTCGTCGTGCTTTAAATTGGCTAGAGATTGCGACTGATCTTGCAGAAGTTGATGATAATGGTGTGATGAATATTGATAATGAGGTGATTGCTGAAGTGGTGCAAGCCTCTTTGCGACGCTTTGATAAAGGTGGAGATTTATTTTATGAGCAAATTTCAGCTCTGCATAAATCGGTTCGAGGGAGTGATCCTGATGCTTCCTTGTATTGGCTTTGTCGAATGCTAGAGGGAGGCTGTGATCCCTTGTATATTGCTCGTCGTGTGGTGCGTATTGCATCAGAAGATATTGGTAATGCCGACCCACGTGCCTTAACGCTAGCACTGAATGCATGGCAAACGTATGAGCGTCTTGGCTCACCTGAAGGGGAGTTAGCTATTGCCCAAGCGGTTATCTATCTTGCCAGTGCAGCAAAAAGCAATGCGGTTGATATGGCTTATAAAGCAGCAATGCAAGATGTAAAAAGCTCAGCGAGTGATGAAGTGCCTATACACCTGCGTAATGCTTCTAGTGGGCTAATGGAGTCTTTGGATTATGGCAAACAGTATCGCTATGCTCATGATGAAAAGCATGCTTATGCAGCGGGGGAGAATTATTTTCCTGATGGAGTGGAGAAGCAATACTACTTCCCTGTGGAGCGAGGGCTGGAGATCAAAATTAAACAGAAGTTGGACTGGCTGAAGGGACTGAATAACAAATAAAACCACAGCCTAATCAATTAGGCTGTGAGAAAGAAAATATTTACTGACCAAACATATCATCGTAATCAAGCATTGATGCTTTAATCACTTTTTCAGCATGTTCTTTATTATAAGCAGGACCAATGGAAACTTTTGATTCTTTTCCGGGTTGCATTTTATAGGTCATAAAATAATGATGTAGGCGTTCAATCATAATCTCAGGTAGATCAGTGATATCTTTTGTATTATGCCATACATGATCCCCTTTCAAGACGGCAATAATTTTATCATCAGCTTCACCATCATCGATCATAGGTAAACCACCTAAAACACGTGCATGTAAGACAATATCTCCACGACTAATAGGGCGCTCAGAGATAATGCAAATATCTAATGCATCGGTATCACCTTTTAGATCATCGCCCATTAAGGCACCTACCCGTGAGCCACAATATGTTTTTGGAATAAAACCATATAATGAAGGCGGTTGAGATGATGTTCGTTGAGGGCGGTCAACATGAAGATAGCCTGTTTTTTTATCTATTTCATACTTAACAGAATCAAAGGGGGTGATTTCAATATAGGCATTGATAACGTCAGGATCGTCAGCACAAGCCTCTAAACCATGCCAAGGGTGTGGTCTCCAACGAAAAAATGCATCAGGAAAAGCCATTTTGTAATCTCCAGTGATAGGTAGTTGAATGAAAGCCATTATATGTTACTGGCTTCTCAAGTTTTTTGACGGCTGAGTATAGCATTTTTATATAGTCTAGTTACTAGTCGTTCCCGTTAATCCATTGGTCAATTATTCGTATTGTTTCTTTTGATGGGCTTTGATGGCAAGACAATTTAAATTGAGCTCTTGCGTATTTATTGTTAGCCAAAATTAGAACTTGTAGTGTTCCTCTCTCTGGCTCTAAGACTTTATAAATATAGCTTCTACCATTAACTATCTCATCCTTGTAACCAGCGACACAATGATGTTGAGCTCTCCCTTCATCTATCAATTCATGACTATTAGTTATTGGAATTATATATTTACTTCCTTTAATGGGGGGCTGAGGAAAATATACTTTTTTATCTCTTTTAATAGTCCACCTTTCATGTATTTTTTCTAATGCACTAATAGTTAAGCACTTTATTAATTGTGGATTGGCTGCTCGCCCAAGCATTATTGTAGTATCGAAATATATTTTTTTAAACTGAAATACTGACCATTCTTTGTGATAGCTTTGCATTAATGATTTAGTTAATAAATCGTTATGCTCTTCTATTAAATAAATTAACTTTATATCGACATATCGAAAATTATTAATTAAGTCAGCGTTTGGAAGTGATAAAACATTTTTAATAGTAAGATACTCTAAAGGTGTAAGAGAAACACCCCTAATTTTATCAAGTGTTTTTAATGTCGACTCTCTTCTAGGTAACCCGCAGGCATTAATAAGATCAATTCTTTTTCCATTTAATAAATTAACCACATACTCTTCATTCCAGTTATTTACTTTTGCTGAATACATAAGAATAGCCATCAGCAGATGATTCCTTTTAAATAAGTCAATGGCACTCTGATGGTTACTTAATAAACAAAGTAATGGATAAACTGGGAAGAAGTACTTTTTTTCATAATCCAGCAACTTACCAAGTAAGTCTTTTGGAATAGCTCTTAACCAGTTGTTCTCTTTATTATCATTGTAAGTTTGGTGCAGTGTTAATCCTGTCTCGTCTAGATAATTTTTTTGAATAACTCTTTCTTGACCAGCAATGCTTGTCCATGTTATGCCTTTTTCCCATGGTGTGATTTTGAGTAAACAGGGGTAACCAATGACCTTAGAATAGTCTATGATTAAGTCGTTTTTTTCTGAATTATGAATCATAAAGCCCTAGTGTTTTATCGTTGTATTCTATATTTAATAGTAATGATTTTTTGACCAGATAGGCTAATGAGACTCGCTGGACGTGATGTTTTTAAGGATAAGTGGAATATCGATTTACAAAGGCAACGAGAATGACTGGAAAGTCACTCGAATGCTTTTTTCATCCATTGTTCAACCATTTGTACTGTTTCTTTTGATGGCGATTGATTACAAGACAATTTAAGTTGAGCTCTTCTATATTTATTGTTACCTAAGATTAGAATTTGCAGTGTTGCTCTCTCTGGCTCTAAGACTTTATAAATATAGCTTTTACCGTTAACTATCTCATCCTGATAACTAGCGACACAATGACGTTGATCTATCCCTTCATCCATCAAATCATGACTATTAGTTATTGGGATTATATATTTATTTCCTTTAACTGGGGGCTGAGAAAAATAGACTTTTCCATTATTTTTTTTATTTATTTCATTATTCTTTTTATTCCTCTCATGCCTCTCATGCATCTCCTTTTTTATTTTCTCTCTCTTCTTTTTATTCTCTTCATTTAGTTTAATGATGCATTTTTTATGTATTTTTTTTAATTCATCAAGCGTTGCACACTTTTTTAAGTGTCGGCTACCTGCTCGTCCAAGCATCCTTTTAGTATCAATATACATATATCTAAACCCAATATCTAGCCACTCTTTGTGATAACGACTTATCAATGAAGAAGCTATAAATTCATTGTGGTTTGCTATTAAATAAATTAATCCTATATCAATAGAGTTCAAGTGATTAATTAAGTGAGCGTTTGGAAGTGATAAAACTATTTTAATAGCATTATATTCTAAAGGTGAAAGATAAATACCCTCAATTTTATTAAGTGTTTTTAATGTTGACTTTCTTCTAGGTAATCCACAGGCATCAATAATATCAACTCTTTTTCCATTTAATAAATTAACCACATATTCTTCATTCCAGTTGTTTTTTTCTGCTGAATACATAAGAATAGCCATCAGCACCTGGCTGCTTTTAAATAAGTCAATGGCATTTTGGTGATGACTTAATAAATAAAGTAATGGATAGGCTGAGTAGAAGTAATTTTTTTCATAATCCAGCAACATACTAAGTAAGTCTTTTGGAATAGTGTTTAACCATTTGTTCTGTTTATTACCATTGTAAGTTTGGTGCAGTGCTACTCCTGTCTCGTCTAGATAATTTTTTTGAAAAACTCTTTCTTCACCAGCAACACTTTTCCATGTTATGCCTTTTTCCCATGATGTGACTGTGAGTAAACAGGGGTAACCAATGATTTTAGAATAGTCTATGATTAGGTCGTTTTCGTCTGAATAATGAATCATAAAGCCCTAGTCTCTTTATCGCTGTATTCTATTAATAGTAATGATTTTTTCACCAGATAGGTTAATGAGATTCGTTGGACGTGATGTTTTTAAGGATAGATGGAATATTTGAACTCATATTCACTCAGAAATATCATTAGCTCTATCTGATAAGATTTGTAAAAAGTGATGAGATAATGCTAGCAACTCTTGTCTTATAGTGTCTATAAAATAAATTAATGACTATTTAAGTCTACAGTTTTGATTTTCTCTTGCTAAGAGATTGCAATTATCTTGCTTTATAATTAAAACAGGAACGACTGATAAGCCTATTACCTTGTTGTACTCGGTATAGACAAAGCTCCTAACAATGACAAACTCACCCAGTCACCTTGCTTTAATTCACCTGTATTATCATATTGACCAATAAAATAAGGAATACCCGACTCCCGCGCCACAATAGCGGAATGTGATAAATGCCCTCCTTGTGTCACAATAATTCCATTGAGCTTAGGAATACTTTGTACCCACTGATTATCAAAGTAGGGGGCTATTAATATTGATTCAACAGGGATTTCCTTTTGAAAATAGCTTGGATTTTGGACAATAAAAAGCCTTCCTGATGTTTTCTTTTTTGCACCAATAGACTGCATTGCAGTGTTGCTTAATCCAATACCCCACAAACTATAATCATATATCGCCATTGATGTAGCCTGTTGCTCCTCTATCATAGAAACTGTTTTATTGAGTAAGCTATCTTGCCAAGATAACAAGACTTGCTGAGGCTCTGTGATTTGTTGCTTGAGCTTTTCCAGTTCAAAAAAGAATAGCTGTTTAAGCTGTTGATTTAATATATCCCATGAATCATCATTAGTATGAATAGTGGGAGGGGCTAATTTTTGTTGCCAAGATAATTCATACGCATGAGGTTTATTCTCCTCTCTGCCCTGACCATTGCTTAGTGTATTCGCAATGATCCAGTATTGAAAATATTGTGATAATTGCGTGTAAGAAAAATTCTTATCAAGGTTAAGAGTTGCTAATAAATCTTTGATTTTTTGTTGCCACTGTGGTGCTTTAAAACTCTTCCAAAATCCACCAAAAGTTGTGGGAGCATAAAAACGCTTTTCTAATACGGGGTCAACTAAAATACTGCCATCAGGTAGTCGAGTGATAAAATCAACCTGTTTGGCTTGATAACCTAATGATTGTAAACTGACTCTTGAATTGTCATAAAGCTGTTCCAGTAGACTAAAAGATAGTGGAGAAAGCTTGCCTAAACTTTCTGATAAAGCCGTATATTGCCAATCACCAGCAGGTAATTTTAACTGCTGGTATTGTTCAGGTGTTGCATTGAATAAGGCACCGACTAAGCGTGTTTGGGGGCGCACTTGTAATAATAGGATTGATTTTTTTTTCTCGCTATAAACCCACTCGCTATCAATAGGAAAATTAAAGATAGTCTGTAATTTCTGTACTAATAAACGCAATGATTCTAGTAAAAAACTTAATTTTTCATCCAGTGCTAGTGGCGATGGGTAACCTTCTTTAATGCTGATAACAGCGGGAGTCGCTTTACCTTCAACAGCCTGTTGTACGCTATGAGTAGAGTATTCAATAAAGCAATAATTAGCAAAAAAACTCCATGGACTAAACAGAACACCACCAATATTGTGCTCAATATACTCTTGCAACATCAGCTGTGGTGGCTCATTGATATTGAGTTGTTTTAGTCGCTGATGATTTTCTTTTTGAGCGAGAGAAATGGTTGCAATGACTTCATTAGGGTGAACTGCTGAAGAGCTCCAAAAATGCCCAGCATAAGACTGGTGGTGTGTATCTTCTGCACTTTGCATACTCCGTATAATAAAACGGCTGTCACTATCACAGGTCTTAATAAAGTGCTGAACCTCAGCATCATTCGCCTCATGTAGTAATAGTGTTTTTGGCGTAATAATCCCTGCTTGTTCTGCTTGGGATAAATAGGCATATTTTTTAGAGAGTTTAGTCATTGATTAATCAAGTGACTCTACAATAGGAGGGATAATAAACTCTCCTGTTAGATCAAATACTCCTGCAACTTTACCACCTGCTTGGTCGACTAAATAGCCAAAATTGGGGATATGAAAACATCCACTATAGCTTTTACATATAATCAGTAGAGGAGTGATTTTTGACTGTTGAATGATTTTATCAATCTCTTGACTGCTAGCGATCTCAAAAGGTAAGTGAATCAAATCAGGAATGTCTTGAAGAATATTATCATCAGCATCAATATCTACTTTTAGTAAACCTTTCCTGTTATAAACTTCTTCCTCACCAAAAATGGGATAAGTAGAAGTATCATATGAATAATCTTCTTGCCCATTGATGGGTAATTCTTGTTGATTCCAAGCATGTAATCCACCTTGTAAGAAAGCGACATTTTTATAACCTAATGTTTGTAATAAATGAGAGGAAATATAACCACGTAGACCCGAGTGACAAAGCACAATGATTGTTTTGTCTTTTGGTAACTGCTTAGCCAATTTTTTTGGCAAAATACTATTCACTAAGTCACCATAATGAATAGTGGCTTGGTGGTTAATAGAAAATCTTTTACGCTCATAAGCCGCACGGACATCCAGTAAAAATATTTTTTCAGGTGACTCAGTGATATGTCGATTTAAGTCTTGAGCATTAAAGGAAGGCATGGTGTGCATGGTTATCTTCGAGAGTTTGTTTTTTTCTCGAAGACTACTCATTTCTCTCTGCATTTCTTGATAGGTTTGAAGCTTCCATTTTCGATTATCCTTGCTAGGATCATGAGCAATAATATCTTTAATAGAGAGTTGTTCTCCTTGAATCAGCGTATTTTTTACTGATGGGTTAGCATCTTTTAATGTGGGGATATCAGGGTTACTAATACGGGTGTTAACAGTACTTTTTGGAGCGGTAGCTTGTGTATTTAAAAATAGGTAAGTACCTGAGCCTATTATTGCAATTGCTAGAAATCCTAAGATAGGCTTTTTCCAAGCAGAGAGGTACTGCCTTAGTGCGTAATAGAAGCCGACTAGGAAAACAGAAATAACCCCTAATAACTGTAGTGCAGACTGCCAAATTGAAATTAAGGCATCTGGAGGCGGGATAGCATGAGCGGTATTGCTCAATAATAAACTAATGATAATCAAATATTTTTTATCTAACATCAATGATCCTTCTATGTCGTATATTGTCAGCACCTTCACCAAAATGAAAGCGTCTCGTTTTTGAGAATTTTATTCTACTAAGTCATGAATCTATCTGTCGAAAAATGCGACTTTTGGCTCAAATAAAAATGGGTGAAGGTATTGATTATAGTTGCTTTAAGAGTTAAACGTTGAAAATAAAATAACTTCAAAATTCTAAAGATTTTGTTGATATTCCTTCATCGTATGCCTAAATTTTCACTATCCACTAGGAAATACAAAATAAAAAGACTCTATCCATAAATATATATTAAAGTATCCCATAATAAAGTACTCTATACTTTGATATGTTGACTTAATAATCATACTAACTAGGAGGAAATATGATATCACTTGACGCAATGCATGAGCATAATCATAAAATAGCAGAGCATTCTAAGGTACTGAGTGTACTTATTCGTAATCGGGAGCTGTGCGATACAAAGGTTATGTGTGATATATTTTTTAGCTATGTAGATGCCGTTAAAGAACACTTGTCGATAGAAGAGAAAAATATTTACCAACCGATGTTAGTCCATAGTGATTCAGAAATAAAAAATACTGCCACTAAGTTTATGTCGGGTTCTATGGAGATTAAGCGAGTGCTTGCTCAGTACACGAGAAGATGGTGTTCTAAAAATACTTTACGCATTAAAAATCATGACCTATTTGTTGCAGACACTGAACAAATATTCGAATTTGTTTGGAATCGAATTATTGATGAGTCTGAACATTTATATCCTGCCTATAAGAAGGCGACGCTAAAAGCGGCTTAAATTTAAGAGGTTGTATGAAATAATTGACGGTTCTAGTTTCTTTCATACGACCTTTCTACCCCCACCATAAATAACACCCTGTAACAGCCTGTCCCCCGCTAATCCTATCGAATATAGCAAGTCAGCTACTTTTTTTTATATCCTTATTTCCAATGCTTTTTATTACTTTTGCATTGATAGGGATACTTAAAAGATGCTTCACTATTCACAATATAATTTGATCTTTTCTATTTTTATACTTCTTGTTTTGTTGTGGCTGTCTGGCTGTAGCGCAGGGTCGCAAAAGCATCCTGATCGGAAGGCAACTTATGCCCTAAAAAATGCAGATCAGACGCAATTACTACGAAGCTACCAATCTCAATTACACCACCACAAAGGCAAATCTGGCTTTGTGCTATTAGGTAGTGGTTTGGATGCCTTTGCTGCTCGTACAGAGCTGTTTAATAAGGCAGAAAAAAGCATTGATGTTCAATATTATATAGTGAGAGATGATCTTACAGGATTTTTATTTTATGAATCTCTAAAAAAGGCAGCCGATCGTGGAGTACGAGTACGAGTTTTATTAGATGATTTTCATCTTTCCCAGCAAACCGCTAAATTAGCCGCTCTTGATCTACATCCTAATATTGAAGTGCGTGTTTTTAATCCTTTTAGTCGTAAAACACCCCGAGTTTTTCAGTATATTTTTCAAATGGGTAAAGTGACTCGAAGGATGCACAATAAGTTAGTGGTGATTGATAATGATATAACGATAGTGGGGAGTCGAAATATAGGTAATGAGTATTCAGAAGCAGAGGCTGAGCGTGTATTTAGTGGTATGGAAGTTTTGGCTATTGGTCCCATTGCGAAAGAGGTGTCAAAGTCTTTTGATCAATATTGGAATTTTTATAAAACAATTAAAGTATCCACGCTTTCCGCTCCCTCTTTTGAAAATGAAAAATACTGGTTTAAAGAGGATTCAGAACGTGCCTACTTTACTCATGTTTTAGATACTTCTCCCTTAGCCCAGCAAATTAAAACGGGAACCTTACCCTTTCGTTGGGCGGTGGCAACAGTGATTAAGGATGATCCCAGTAAGATTGATTATAAAGATAAAAGGCTGAGTAGCTCGTTAGAAATTGAGGGCTTTGATACCGTTGTAAAGCAAACTGAAAATAATATTTTAATTATTACACCTTACTTTATTCCTAGTCAACGAGGCTTGCAATATTTCCAAAAACTATGTGATAAAGGGTTGAATGTTAGAGTCTTAACTAATACTTATGCTTCTACAGATATGACGATTGTTAATGCTCATTATAATAAGTATCGAAAGGATTTATTACGAATGGGGGTGCATCTCTATGAATTTAAATCAGTGAAAGGGAGTGTTAATTTATTAAAACGCGCTCGACGTTTACTCAACCGTCCAGCCAAAGCCGCGTTACATGCCAAAATAGTCAGTTTTGATAGGAATAAACTCTATGTTGGCTCAATGAATATGGATCCACGCTCATTGTATGAGAATACTGAAATTGGAATTATGATTAGTTCTAAGGATATTACTAATCATATTGTGCAGTGGTTTGATCAGCATCTCGATAAACTGGCTTTTCATCTAGAGCTAGAGGGCGATAATATTATTTGGCAAGATTATGCAAATAATAGGTTTTATACTAAAGAGCCTAACACCGTATTATCACAACGTATTTGGATGCGCTTCATGTCGATATTACCTGTGGAATCACAGTTGTAGGATGGTTGTCAAAGGTAGTAAACCAAAATCTCTGATTTTAGTTCTATTGATTGCTTCTATGGAGTTAATCGGTGCCAGTAGTGTCTGTTAGATTTTAGCTGAAGCTTGATGGCATGTCATTATTCTAAACAAGGTAAAATCACAAAATCTTAGAGCCTTCTGTAATGTGGTTTACAAAAGCAATGGAAACGGTGGATTGATTACCTCTGTTGTCGAACAGGTATTTTTTGTCGCTACATAATTTTCTAATGGGACAAACTGAACCACTTATCAGAGCGACTTGCTAATGTTCTTTATTTGTGAATGCTGACTTATAGGGGCTTACATGAATTAATTAAGATTGGCACAGATGTTGCTTAGTAATAACTATAAATATCGATAGATATAAGAAAAGTGAGTAAAAATCTTAGGTAAGGTGATAATGAGTATTTATAAGCTTATACCACCAAAATAAAACTGTTTTATTGTTGCGAGGAGCACTCTATTAACAGTGAATGTTATATTGTTTTTTTTGATAATAATACGCTTTAATAAGTTCATTGTTATTTTATCTGTAATGAGAATGCAGAAAATTGAAAAAAGAAAGACGAATGAAAATATTTAATGTTGAGGTTGAAGAAGATGGTATTGCACAAGCTGTTTTTTGATGAGTTATACCTATGTGCTAAATGAGTATGATGATACTTATTTAAAAACTTAATCCGTTTATTATTGGGATGGATATAAAGCATTTGTTAGCCATCGAAGTTGATAAATTAAAAAAAGAAATAGCATCCTATGAGAGGGCGAAAAGAGATGCTAACAAAGAAGGAGGGCGGAATGGGTTACTAATCTAAAATAGAATGTAACCAGTGGAAGCGTAGAAGATTTCGGTTGGAGATGTCTTCTACGTTAATCACAATAGAAGAGTACCTAAAGATCGTACCGACTTTATAGGGCTATTGATTATATGAAGAGAGTGATGACTTTTAGTCAGTCTATGTTACCTAGCCTGAGTAATAAAGAGCAAGACGGACTTTACCCAATGCATTACTTATTATGTAGTGGCTATTAAATAAAAATATGATGGATCATAATAATTTTTATAAGGAAATACCATGAAAATATTACTACTTTTATGTTTATTAATAACATTATCAGCCTGTGAAACGAAAGCTGAGATAACATCACCCCTGAAATATAACAAACATGGTGTTAGCTTTGACTATCCCAGTAATTGGAAAATTTCTGATGATAACTTTAAAAAAGATGTTCACTTTCTAACGATAGAAACCACAGGAGACGCTGTCTTTTTAATTCAGATTTATAAGGAAAGTGAGGCGTTAGCACTGAAAGATTATGCGTTACTCATTTCAGCATCCATAGCGAAGTCAATGCCAATCGGTGAAATGAAAACAAAATCGATGAATGCAATAAAAATAATGACGAAAAATGGAGAGATTGAAGGTCTTCAAGAGAATATATCATTAACCCTATTGGGACAAAATATTCCTTATATTCGGAAGTATTATTCGATTACTCAGGCAAATAAAGTTGCTTTTCTTATTAGCAATGTAACCACTGATCAGCAAAAATATTCAAATATTGGTTTTGATTTGATTGTTAAATCATTGCATTTGTTGTAAGAGTTTAGGATTTATCTTGCATAGACCCTATAAAACCAGCGTTGAACTCCATAAACTCAAGTTTAAGGAGTCCGCGCTTTAGCTTGCACAAATTATACAAAATAAGTGTTGAATTCTATCAGCTTAGGCTTCAAGAAATTCAGTTTTAGCCTGTAGGATTTATAAAGTTTTCCAGCGAATAGATGTCGTCAAGGCATCAGGTCCATAGTTATCTGTTGATGAATAGTCAATGCCTGCTGATAATGTTTCATTGATACTATAGCGACCACCAATAGAAAATGTATTACTTTCATTTTGGTTACCTACATCACGATGGCTTACTTCAGTATTTGCTTCAATTTCATTCGTGAGTTGATGACGTAGACCTAGTCCCATTTTATAGCCTGTTTGTGAATTACTATTACTGGCACTTGATGAGTGCAATAAAGAGATACCTCCAACAATATCTGTTTTTTCATTAATTGGCATATGATAGTTAGCACCTGCCTCAATTTCAGAAGAGCTAGAAACAAATTCATGGTCGATTTTTGAATAGCCTGCAACAATATTTACTTGAGGATTAATGGCTTTAGAGCCTTTTATATTGAGATCATGCTTAACATTATCACTGCCTTTGTGGAATGAATAGCCACCTTCAACATAATCATAATTAAAATTATTAGCCTGAGCAGTCTGTGCTGTGACGGATAAAAGAAACGTAAGTGCAGATAGAGATGACGCTCTAGATATATTCATGGGGTATCCTATTATAAATTGGGGTTTTTATCTAAAATAGACAACATCAAAGATATGTATTGCTAAGGATAAATGAAATGAGGTTAGTCGCTAGTTAATTATGATAATTGGTTACTTTATGAGTACCTTTGATCGGCTAGAGTGATCAATGAATTTTACTCAAGTGGTTATAGCTACATTTCTATAACACTTCTCTAGCATACTATCCTTAACAGGGATAGTGATATTAGCCTTTCAACACCCTTTACAGAGCCTGTTTTATTAAAACACTTAACCAGCCATACCAGTTCAATTATTGATAGTGATGCTTATCATTGTGCTTATTTTGTAGGTGATGAGCTGATGATATTGATGAAGATAGCTTTGGTCAGCGTCATTATGGTAGTTTAATCAGTACACTTTTAGATCATGCAGGCTCTTTAGGAAATTAAAGATACTACTGGGTTATGGTCAATATTACCTCTCCACGCATCTAAAAAAACGATTAGAAGTATTGTTATAGTTAGACCACTCCTTGTATTATAATCAAATTTTCCCACCTCTTACTGTCTAACTAAGCTATGAGTTTTGTTCACCTACGTCTACATTCTGAGTATTCTTTAAATCAAAGTACTATCCGTCTCAAGCCTTTAGCACAGGCGATTGTTGCAGGAGGAATGTCTGCCGTTGCTTTGACCGATACCAACAACGTTTATGCCTTAGTTAAATTCTTTCGAGCAATGACAGCGGCAGGAATTAAACCTATTTTTGGTGTTGACTGTCTTTTGCGTAACGAGCAAGGGGGAGCGCCTTTTCACTTTAATCTATTGTGCCAAACGGATACGGGTTATTTAAATTTATGCCGTTTAATCTCTAAAGCCTTTTTAGAAGGGCAGTCTCTCGGTGTGCCGATGGTGAATAAAGCATGGCTGCCTGAGTTTTCTGAAGGCTTAATTGTTTTATCGGGAGCGAGATTAGGTGATGTTGGTCAAGCTTTTTTAAATGGTAATCCTGAGTTAGCAACCCGCTTAGCGAAAGAGTGGGCGAAGATTTTTCCTGATCGTTATTATCTAGAATTACAACGCACAGGACGAAAAGGCGATGAAGAAAGCTTACATCAAATGATTGATTTGGCGACTGAGCTAGATTTACCCGTTGTTGCAACCAATGACGTACAGTTCTTAAAAACTGAAGGCTTTTACCCTCATGAGGCGAGAGTTTGTATTACTGAGGGTTATATTCTTGATGATCCTAAACGTCCAAAGAATTTCTCTGAGCAACAATATTGTCGTAGCGCTGCGGAAATGGAAGCACTCTTTGCTGATATTCCTGAAGCCATTGAAAATACCGTTGAAATTGCTAAGCGTTGCAATGTCACACTTAAGTTAGGTAAAAACTACCTACCAAGTGTGCCCATGCCAGAGGGAATGACAGCAGATACCTTCTTTGTTTCTGAGTCTAAAAAAGGCTTGGAGTTACGTCTGGATACTTTGTTAGACCGTCATGCAAAAGACTTTGAAATATTGCGTAAACCTTATGATGAGCGATTACAAATCGAGCTTGATGTCATCTTGGGAATGGGTTTTCCTAGTTACTTCTTGATAGTCGCCGACTTTATTCAATGGGCAAAAGACAATGATATTCCTGTTGGACCTGGTCGTGGTTCAGGTGCTGGTTCGTTAGTCGCGTATGCAATGAAAATCACCGACCTTGATCCTTTAGAATATGACTTACTTTTTGAGCGATTCTTAAATCCAGAGCGAATATCAATGCCAGACTTTGATATTGATTTCTGTATGGATAATCGCGACCGAGTGATTCAATATGTGGTTGAAACCTATGGACGTGATAAGGTTTCACAGATTATCACTCATGGTTCGATGGCAGCAAAGGCGGTTGTACGCGATACAGGGCGAGTGCTCGGTCATGGTTATTTATTTGTTGATCGTATTGCTAAATTAATTCCTATGGATTTGGGAATGACCTTATCAAAAGCTTTGGTTGAGTCCACCGATTTAAAACACTTAGCAGACACTAATGAAGAAGTGGGATCTTTAATTAAGCTAGCATTATCTTTGGAAGGCTTGACAAAAAATACGGGTAAACACGCGGGAGGTGTCTTAATTTCACCCAGCGAATTAACCGATTTCACACCATTGCACTGTGATAGTGAAGGCAAAAATGTTGTCTCACAATACGATATGAATGATGTGGAAGCTGTGGGCTTGGTGAAGTTTGATTTTCTTGGCTTGCGTAATTTAACCATTATTGATTGGGCATTGAAAATGGTGAATGCTCAACGATTTAAAGAGAATAAAGAGCTATTAAAAATTGAAGAGATTGATTTGAAAGATAAAGCCTCTTTTGATCTATTGAAGGATAGCAATACCACGGCTGTTTTCCAGCTTGAATCTCGTGGCATGAAAGATTTAATTAAACGCCTCCAGCCTGATGTTTTTGAAGATATTATTGCCTTGGTTGCGCTTTATCGTCCAGGACCTTTGGGTTCGGGCATGGTGGATGACTTTGTAGATAGAAAACATGGTAAGCAAAAGGTTGAGTATCCACATCCTGATTTAGAGCCGATTCTCAAGCCAACCTATGGCGTTATTCTGTACCAAGAGCAGGTTATGCAGATTGCTCAAGTACTCGCGAGTTATACCCTTGGTGGTGCGGATATGTTGCGCCGTGCTATGGGTAAAAAGAAAGTCTCTGAGATGGAAAAGCAACGAGCAATTTTCTTAAAGGGTGCTTTGGCGAATAATGTTGAAGAAGATAATGCTAATTATATCTTTGATTTAATGGAAAAATTTGCGGGTTATGGTTTTAATAAATCACATTCTGCCGCTTATGCCTTAGTTTCATTCCAAACGGCTTGGCTAAAAGCACATTATCCTGCTGAATTTATGGCAGCGGTTGCTTCATCCGATATGGATAACACCGAAAAGGTAGTGATCTTTATTGATGATTGTAAGCAGATGAAGCTGAAGATTGTATCTCCTGATATTAATCGTTCACATTATAAATTTACAGTCGATAATGAAGGGCAGGTTGTTTATGGGCTGGGTGCCATTAAAGGTGTGGGTGAATCTGCCGTTGATATGATTGTTGAGAATCGAATAGAGCAGGGCGAGTTTTCCTCTTTATTAGATTTGTGTAAGCGAGTCAGCTCACAAAAAGTTTCTAAGCGCGTTTTAGAGACATTGATTTTTTCAGGTGCTTTAGATCAACTATCAGAGTCACGTAGTAGCTTAATGGCTTTTCTTCCTAAAGCACTAAAAATGGCGGCCCAATATCATTATGATAAAAATCTAGGTCAAACTGATTTATTTGGTGTCGTTAATGTTGAAGGGGAAGAAGTCCCTATGCCAATCGTTGATGAGTGGGAGCTGAAAGATAAGCTAAGCAAAGAAAAGAATGTTTTAGGTTTGTATTTGTCGGGTCATCCCATTGATATTTATGGTGATGAGCTAAAGCAACTAATGAGTCATACTTTAGTCGAAGTGATCAATATGGATGAAGTACCAGGAGGTAAGTTTGCTAAATTACCTGTGATCTTAGTCGGGATTGTCGCCGCTATTCGTATTCAGAATATGGATAATGGTAAGCGAGCTTTCTTTTCCTTGGATGATGGTACGACCTATATGGAGATAGCCGCTTTTAATAAAACCTTTGAAGAATTTGGTCACTTGATTGTTAAAGATGAGATTTTATTAGTCGAGGGTACAATGAGTAAAGACATGCGGACAGGTGGTATTCGTTTACGTGTTGATGCTTTACATGATATTGCTAGTGCTAGAAACACCTTTGCACGTTATGCCGTGTTGAATTGTTATCATGATCAAGTAACAGAAGGCTTGGCGGATAAGCTGGCTGAGTTGCTTTATACTGATGATGAACATAGTTGTCCTGTATATATTAATTATCAGGCTGAAAACTCTCGGGTAAAGATTGTGCTGGGCGATGATTATAAAGCCCCTATAACGGATGATATTTTACAGTCCTTACGGGAGACTGATGGTGTGGCTAGGGTTCAGATAGTTTATTAATTTTATTATCACATGGTCTAGGTCAATACCTTCGCTAATTTCAATTGAAGCCCAAATAGACTTTTTATCTGTTGAAAATCAATTGCTTATATCTTTCATATTAGCAAAGGTATTGTAAGGTACAAAACCTTCTAACCATAATGCTGTTTAACAAACTCCAGCACTGCAAATAAGCCCATTGCTTCCCCACCTTGAGGGCGACCAGAACGCTTGCGAGTATTCCAAGCCATCACATCAAAGTGCAACCAAGAAACATTGTCAGGAATAAACTCATTTAAATAAAGCGCTGCTGTAATCGCTCCACCATAACCTTGTTCAGAGCAATTGGTCATATCCGCAACATGGCTACTGAGTTGGCTAAAATAGGGCTTGTGCAAGGGAAGCTGCCATACCCGCTCATGAGCATCTTCACTGGCTTTGCTGATCTTAATGGCAGACTCACTATCATTGGCAAAAAATACAGGGATTTCTGTACCCAAGGCAACACGAGCCGCCCCTGTGAGCGTAGCAAAATCGATAATTAAATCAGGATTATATTCGGCCGCCTCACTTAATACATCACATAAAACGAGTCGTCCTTCTGCATCAGTATTATCAATTTCTACCTTCTTTCCAGCACGGGTGTCAATGACATCACCGGGGCGAAAGGCATTACTTGACACCGCATTATCAACCGCAGGAATGAAAACTGAGAGCTTAACAGGAATATTCAATGCCATAATCATCTGAGCCAAGCCAAGCACATGAGCAGCTCCTCCCATATCCTTCTTCATATTCCGCATAAACTTTGATGGCTTCAAGTCTAATCCACCCGTATCAAAACAAACCCCCTTACCGACTAAACAAAGATGTGGCGCATTTTTATCACCCCATGTCATTTTAAGAATACGTGGACGATATTGACTCGCCTTACCAACCGCAAAGACAGCAGGGTAGTGCTCTTGTAAAATCGCTTCATCAACCACTTCACTAAAGTCCGCATTATACTGGTTTGCAAGTTCTTGTGTTGCGGCTGATAACTGCTCAGGCATCATTAAATTAGCGGGTGTATTGATAAGGTTTCTAACAAGGCTAATCGCTTCAATCATTGCCTCAACCGCGATAGAATTTTCAATATAAAGCTGAGCATACTCTTGGTTGCCTTTTTGTGAAGCTTGGTAACAGTATTGTCCCAATCCCCAGCCTATAGCAATATCATCATGTTCTGATTGACTAAAATCACCAGCAATATGGTAGTTATTAATCGGTAAATTGCCTGATAAATCCGATAACATCCAGCGCAGACCCTCATTCGTGTCATAGCCAACAATAACCGATTCAATGTTACCATTAGCATCAGGCACTAGGCAGTATTCATCAGCTTTAGCGTTAAAGTTATTATTCTCTAGCCATGTACATAAGCCTATCTCTTGTGTTTCTAACCATTGTCTATAGTCATCACTATGTATGGGAACTAATGGGATAGAATCTGACTCTACTTTATTATTAAACATTAATTTTTACCTGAGTATTCAGTTTTATTGGCACCATAGGTACATCGTGTAGCGTATTCTAAACCAAGAAAGGTATTTATCCGATATTTATGTATAATGAATACTAGTGGGTAAAAGACCCAAACTCTCTCATTAACAAATCACCATAAATGCCGTGAATACCACCTATGGATAAAAAAGACCTAAAGCAAGCAGGCTTGAAGATTACTCGACCTCGCTTAAAAATACTTGAGCTTTTAGAAACAGCGAATCAGCGTCACTTTACTGCGGAAGGTATTTATCAGATTCTTATTAGAGAAGATTCTGGTATCGGCTTGGCAACAGTGTACCGTGTATTAACACAATTTGAATCGGCTGGATTAGTGGTGAGGCACCACTTTGAAGGTGCACAGTCTGTTTTTGAGCTGAATTATGGAGAACATCATGACCATATTGTTGATGTAAAAACAGGTACAATTATTGAATTTCATGATGAGATTATTGAACAACGTCAGATTTCTATTGCCAAAAAGCATCACTATAAATTGGTGGATCATAGTTTAACACTTTATTGTGAAAAAATTAGTTCTGATGAAGATTAAGGAATTTCCATATAATACGTTTTTGTATAAAATTCATCGCAATGATTCACTATTTTCTGCTGTTCTTCCTTACGGCAACAGCATCTTCAGCAGCTCCAAAAACAGAGCCTCTAATCATTGCTGAATTCAATAAAATTAACATAGGTAGCGGTGCTATCGCTGCTTTATCTATTGAAAAAGGACAGGCTTTAACTAAAATTACCGTCAATTCTCAACCGCCTCGTCAGCAAATATTAATTAAAAATTATAACAATACTCCTGATTATGCACGTGATATTTGGGTCGCTGATTTTGATTTTGATGGTTATCAGGATATTGCACTCACATCACATATTGACAAGCATAATAATGAACCCGTTTACCGCTTGTTTACATGGAAACCTAATACCAAGCGTTTAGTCCCTATACTCTTTCCTAGCCCTATTTATAATTTAGAGCATCTACCCAAAGAAAAAATAGTACGCAGTTCCTATTTATTCAATAAACTGTGGACTGAGGATAGTTATCGCTTTATCAGCAAGCAGACCTACCTTTACCAGCGCGCAAGATTAGTGTCACCCAATATTTGGCATATAGAACAATATGATATTGAAGGAAATATATTGCGTCATGGGGTTAGCTTGGATGCTGTGCTAAATAATACCACGATTCAATGTAATATTATTACAGTCGCTGCCCCTCTTTATACTGCTCCTAATCCAACAGCCCCTATTGCTCATACTTTAACAATGGGAGATCAGGTAACTTTGATTGATTTTAAACAAAATACCAATAACTTTGACTGGATGAGTGTTGAGTCAACCGTTGGTGATCAAGTCATTCATGGTTGGGTGCTACTCTCCAACTTACTCATCAACTAATAAATGCTAACGATTTTTCTAAGGATTAAATAATAATGACTTCACATATCGTCTGTCCACATTGTCACGCCACCAATCGTATACCGAGTGATCGCCTTGAAGATGCTCCTAAGTGTGGTCAGTGTAAAGATTTGCTTTTTGTAGCAAAGCCCACTGATTTGAACGACTCAGTCTTTAATAAACATATTAATAATAACGATATTCCTGTCGTCGTTGATTTTTGGGCTTCATGGTGTGGGCCCTGTAAAATGATGGCACCTGAATTTCAGAAAGCGGCTGAACAATTAGAGCCAAAAGTACGACTCGCTAAAGTCAATACCGAGACAAACCAACAAACAGCAGGGCAGTTTGGCATTCGTAGTATTCCAGCGATGATTATGTTTAAAAATGGCAAGCAAGTTGCTCAGCAAGCAGGAGCAATGAGTGCAACACAAATTAGCGACTGGATATTAAGCAACCTATAATAAAAGTATAAAACTCCCCCTGATGAAGAGTATTACCAAGACTTGTAGTTACTTTTTTACGAAGTCGGTGTATACTATTACTGATCAATTGGTCGTTTTTTTATAGGTAATCTATTAATCTTTACATTGAGATATGAGTGACTACAGTGAAACCTTTTCCTAGATTTGCAATATTGTTTTTAATTATTCCTTTAGTGGAAATTTACTTTTTAGTAAAAGTCGGTGGAAGTATTGGCGCATTCCAAACCATTCTACTGATTATAGCAACCGCTGTTATTGGTGTTATGTTACTTCGACAACAAGGCATGGTGGCACTAGGACGTTTACAAAAGAACATTATGGAAGGTCATCTTCCCGCAGGTGATGTACTGGATGGAATTATCCTATTAGTCGGTGGAGCTTTACTGCTATTGCCTGGTTTCTTTACTGATACACTGGGCTTTCTCTGCTTGATTCCTTTTTCACGTCAACTGATTAGTGGCTGGATATCTAAAAATACATCCATACAATCACACATGAAATCTTCTTCTTTTGAGAGTACTCGTGATCAAGTGATTGATGGTGAATTTGTGCGTAAACCAGAAGCTCGAATTAGTAAGGATTAACTATTCAGCGCTTTATCTTCCTGCTAATTCTTCTCATTAGCTCGCATTCATCCTATTCTAACTCTTTGCTTACACCTGAAATGATAACTATTTCAGGTGGACAATATCAACTGGGTTGCCAATCAGGTGATAAAAACTGTGAGGCTGATGAAACCCCCTATACGTTCAACACAACTTCTTTTCTCATTGCTAAATATCCCGTTACCAACCTTGATTATGTTCGTTTTTTAAACGCTAAGCAGCGTCATATCCCTTTATTGGGTCAATACTGGGTGCAACTCAAAAATGAAGATGCCGATAGCCACCTTCTTTATAAAAAGGGTCTTTATATTGTGGAGCAGGGTTATGAAACCTATCCAGTGATCGAAGTCAGTTGGATCGGTGCAATGCAGTATGCACAGTGGCTATCAGAGGAGAGTGGCAGAGCTTACCGACTACCTACCGAGTCAGAATGGGAGGTTATGGCGCGTATAGCAGGTGATATTTCTTGTATTGATCAGCCCCACTGTCGTGATATAAACACTTTGCTTTCCTCGCGAAAGCGTTTAGGAAGTATTGGCTCTGGCTTAAAAAACACCTTGGGGGTGAATGATATTCTCGGTAATACTTGGGAGTGGACTTGTTCCCTCTATCACAAAAATAATAAAAAATATCAATCACATTGCGCTAAAGCTTCGCCTTGGGGGAGTCATGGCAGTATTCGTGGCTGTTCATGGCAAAGTAATTTATGGGAATGCCGTTTCTCTAATCGTGCTTCTCAAATGATTTGGTATCAAAATCATCAGACTAGCTTTCGTTTAGCCATGGATCATGCCGATGATTCGTAAATTAGTACTACTCATTATCGGATTAGTGTTTGTGTGTTTCATATACTATTTTATGATTCGCTCAACAGTCATAACACTGGATATAAAACCAAAAGGTTTGCATCATCATCAAAGCGTGCAGATCTTAGGTACAGTACAACTGAAAAACCAATCCATCGACGGGGTAAAGATTGGAAAACTATCAGGCTTAGCTTGGGATGAGGATCATCAGCGTTTATTAGCAATATCAGATACAGGTTATTTATTTCACTTTAGCATAGAAATTAAAGCAAATACCTTATCAGCGATTATTCCAATAGCAGTCTATCCTCTACACGATAAGCACGGTAAATCATTAGTACTTGCAGGGTCTGAGTTTTCTGATGCAGAAGGCTTAGTTCTAACGAATGCTGATAATGGCATTGCAAATGATACGCTACTATGGGTATCTTTTGAGCGCAACATGCGTGTAGTCAACTATAATAGCAAGGGGCAGTGGTTGGCTAAGAGTAAATTACCTGAGAAATTGAGTCGTGGTAGTAACTATTCTGGATATAATTCAGGATTAGAGGCGATAGTAATACATCCTAAATATGGCTTGCTGATTGCTCCAGAATATAGACTGAAAAATGGTGCTAATAGTAAGCATGTTATTTATACAGCGGGTCATCAGAAGCCTCAAACATGGCAATTTTGGTCTTCTCCTTATCAAGATTCAGGGATTGTTGCAATGGAGTTAATGCCTTCAGGTGAGCTGCTGGTATTAGAACGCTCATGGGTATTTCCATTTACACGTGTAGTTATTAGCTTACGAACGATTAACCTAGAAGACCATCATCCTTATCTACCAATAAAGCTTGATGAAAGGTTAGTACTAGATTCTCAGCAAGGCTGGCATATTGATAATTATGAAGGCTTGGCACATATAAGCTCTAATCAATTTATTATGGTCAGTGATGATAATGGTAATTTTCTACAAAATACCTTGTTTACTTTACTTTCTATTGCACCATCAGGAATGGCAATAAAATAGCATCTCTATTTACGAAGTCTTTTAGTTAATACAAACCAGTTCAGCGGCGTATAGCACAATGATACTCCTTGACCTGACTTGATTTTCACTAAAAATTAGACGTAATTTGGAAAGTTATTTAATTTTCAGACCTTAATTTCTAATTTTAACATTTGAGTCTTGTTTTTGGTAACAATAGCAGGTAGTTTCAATCATTAACTTTAATACATAGTCACTATGAATAAATCATCTCAATCACTAATAAAAAAACTAATAGCAACCGCTTTTTTCTTGTTATTTTGTATGCCACTGTTAGCAACAGCATTAACACTTCCACCTGAGTTGGGTGCGCGTAGTTATTTACTCATTGATTTTCATTCTAATAATATCTTAGTGAGTAAGAATGCTGGCAAAAAAATAGAGCCTGCAAGCATAACCAAACTCATGACAGCCTATGTCATTTATAAAGAATTAGCGAAGGGTACCATTGATAAGCGCGACCTAGTGCTTATTAGTGAGAAAGCATGGCGCAAAAAAGGCTCACGTATGTTTGTTGAGGCGAATAAAAAAGTGCCTATGGAGCGCTTAATGAGCGGTTTGATTATCCAGTCAGGTAATGATGCTGCTATTGCTTTAGCAGAACATGTTGCTGGTACAGAAGGTAACTTTGTACAAAAAATGAATGAGGAAGCCAAGCGACTGGGTATGAACAATACACAGTTTAACAATGCGACTGGCTGGCCTGATAAGGGGAAACATTACTCTACGGTAGAAGATATTGCTCTTTTAGCTCGTGCTGTTATTAAAGAATTCCCAGAACATTACAAACTTTATAGTCAAAAAGAGTATAGCTATAATGGTATCAAGCAATATAACCGTAATAAATTACTATGGCTTGACCCAACCGTGGATGGTATAAAAACAGGGCATACCGAATCAGCAGGCTACTGCCTTGTTTCTTCTGCAAAGCGTGACAATATGCGTTTGATTTCCGTGGTAGTGGGGGCGAATAGCGCTAAAGAACGCTCGGACTATAGTCAGCAATTAATGGAGTATGGTTATCGTGCTTATGAAACAAATAAGCTTTATAAATCAGGTGCAGTATTAGAAAATGTTCGTGTTTGGAAGGGGAGTGAAAAAGTTCTACCCATTGGAATACTAGATGATTATTACATTACTGTACCTAAAGGTACTCTGGCTAATTTAGAAGGAAGTATTGAGTATATTAGTGATGCTGATGCACCTATTAAACGGGGTGATGTTATGGGTAAGCTCATTATCAAAGAAGGTGAAAAAGTGGTTCTTGAGCATCCTGTGGTTGCATTGACGGATATTTCAGGTGGTGGCGTGTGGCGTAAGATGACAGATGGCTTACAAAAGGTTTTCCACTAATGGTTGATTCTCTTAGTAAAGAAGATTCTTTGATTGTGTATCCTTGTGACTTTACTGTCAAAGTTATGGGGTCTTCCACTCCAGCGTTTCGTCGTAAAATAATACAAATTGCCCAACAACACGATCCAGCGTTTAATGAAACTAAAGTTAAAGAACGTCATAGCAAAGGCAATAAATACCTCAGCCTGAGTTTAACGATTGCCGCTAAGAATAGGGCGCAACTCGATGGTTTATATTTAAGTCTTACCGACTGTGAATTATCCTTATGGGTTATCTAACAACAGGTATTGATGCTGATGTTATTGATCTTGGGCTAGTTGATTATGAGCAGAGTTATTCTGCTATGCAAAGCTTTCAACGATTGCGAAATCCTCAGACACGCAACCAAATATGGGTATTGCAACATAATCCTGTTTTTACCCTTGGGCGTAATGGTAAAAAAGAACATATTCTTGATGCAGGAGATATTCCTGTTGTCCTTAGTGATCGTGGTGGGCAGGTAACTTATCATGGTCCTGGGCAATTAATAATTTATACCCTGATTGACTTAAAACGATGCAATATCGGTATTAAACAATGGGTGAATCATCTAGAAAATAGCATTATCCAGTTATTAAATGACTATCATATTGAAGCCAAAAATAACCCCAAGGCACCGGGTGTTTATGTTGGTGATAAAAAAATCGCAGCATTGGGTTTAAGAGTGAGCAAAGGTCGTTGCTATCATGGGATGAGCTTGAATATTGATATGAATCTTGAGCCTTTTATGCGTATTAATCCCTGCGGTTATCAAGGGTTGGAGATTACTCAGTGCCGTCACTTGGGAATTAGTGATAGTTTTGAGGAGATTAGTCGGCACTTGGTGGGTGATTTAATTACCACCCGCCTATAGCTGCTACCATTAGGTATTTTTTTACTTTATTTTTAGCCGCTTTTTTACTGCTAGCAACATTGCATCCTTAGGGTGTTCTTTTAGCATTTTTGCTAATAGCTGCTTGGCTTTACTGTGTTTATTGCGCTTCCATAAAACTTCAATTAAATGACTAGCAATTTCAGGATGAGGAAATCCTGCAAACGCTTGCTGTAAAAGCTTTTCTGCCTCCTGCAAATTTCCCAAGCGATATTCAGCCCAGCCTAAACTATCTCGATAGGCAGGTTCTTTAGGATTTATTTCAACTGCTTCAAGCAACATTTTCCTTGCTTCTTTTAGCCGTTGCGGGTTTTCTATTAAATCATAAGCCAGCGAATTGAGTGTTTTTGCCAAATTATTGCGTGATTGTTTCCAGTGAACAGGAAGATACTTTTCTGTTCTTATCTCTAAGGCTAGGCGACTATGTTTAATGGATTCAGACAATAGCACTTGTCTTTGTTTGCCATCAGTACGATTACCTTGATATTGCAAGGCAACAGCAAGATTATTCTGCGTCGTTGCCC